>DASZFN010000094.1:0-7558 GCA_035939715.1 Gemmataceae bacterium
CTGCCAAGACTGCCAAGTTTTTTTGGTGCCTTGGCAGTCGACTCGCGGGCCGCAACTGTTTTGGCAATCAGTGCTTAGGGCACGTCAAAGAGTCGACTGCCAAACTGCCAAGGGGTGCAGGGCCCCGAATCTGCCAAATCCGGCTTTTTCGACTCAAGCACCTATGGCACCAACGACTTAAGGAAACTGTCTTCAAAAAGTCGACTGCCAGCAGAGAGCTGGGGAACGCCGGTGTTGCTAAGACCGTAGCTAAGCGAAAGAGTCAAGGCAGTCGGCTAGCGGCGGTCTGGTCGCGAAACGCGGTCTGGAACCACTGCTGCTCCAGCTCGGTGAAGCTTTGGTAGCCGTAATGGCGCTGCAGGGCTTTCTCCTCGCCATAGCGCATCGAATCATGCAGGAAGAGCGTGAATTCCTGGGCGCCTTTCTGGTTGGCGAGGAACTCCACGAGCGAGACGCTCTGGGCATAAAACGCTCCGACGTAGCGCGGGTTGCGCGGGTAATCGTCGAGCTGCATCAGGTCTTTCAGGTGGAAGAGTTCATTGCTCTGCCGGCAGCGCTCGAGGTTGTCCAGGTGGCGCTGCACCTTTTGCCGCGGCTCGGACAGGACCGCCACGCCTTCATCCACCCAGCGCGGCACCAGGCGCTCTCCGAAGGCGCCCGCCAGGACGACATGCGTGGTCTCGTGCGGCAGCACCGCCGGCAACATGCTCGGATCGTCGGCATGCACGTCGATGCGGCGAACGACCATGCGGCCATTCTCGATGCGAATGGTGGAGTGGCCGGGCGAATTGTATTTGCCCGTTTCGTGGCTGTAATCGTCCGCCGTGGGATGGATGTAGAGATCGCACTTCAGACTCCAGGAGTCGCCGCTGCCGAACCATTTTTGCAGCACCTGGGCGCGGGCGCGCTCGGCAGACTGAGCCGCTTGCTCGGCCAGCTCGGCGGATTGCTTGTGAAAGATGCGAAAGTTGGGACTCTCCGCCAGCAGCCAGCCCTGGCCATTGCGCTCGGCATGGCGCACGGCGACAGCGCTGTCGGCGGGACCTGATGCCGGGGTTTCGACGGCCGCTTCCCGCATCTGTTCCAGCAGGTCCTTGCCGTATTTTTCCAGGCGGGGCGCCAAACTCAACGCCACGCGCACTTCTTCTTCCAACTCGGGCCACGACGGCTTCTGCGGGCCGGATTGGTTTACCTGCTCGACCACGGAGAAGAGCTTGCAATAGGCCCAGCGCTCCTTGTGAGCAATGTCCGCGCTGATCGATTTCTGATCCGCTTGCGCGACCTGATCGTAGAGCAGGCGCGATTCGCGGAAATGCTTGGCATTGAATTCTTGCTCGGCGCGGGCCAGCAGTACGGAAACATCCTTGATTGCGGGCCGCTCTGAAATTCGAGCAGTCTGAGCATTTTCATCCAGGCTCTTGGCACGAACCGTAGGCGTGGTCTTGACGGCATAGGAATCGGCGGATTTGGTGATCACGCGCTCGGCAGCAGCAACGGCATTGCCGCCGGTTAGCGATTTATCGAGCAAGGCGCCCTTATCCAGATAAAGGAGCCGCTCCAGGTAGCGCTGGGCATCCTCGTGTTGCTTGGCCAGGCGCAGCTCCTTGATGTAGCCGCGGTAGGCGTCTTCCAGGGCTTTCAGGTAGACCTTGCTGCCGTTGATGAACGGCAATTGGCCTTCCAGCGTGGAAACGGCAGCCCTGTACTCACCGTGCAAGAGATACTCGCGGCCCTGTTGCAGAGCGGTTTGCACCGCCAGCGCCGTAGATACGGTTCGGTCGGCAGTGTCAGCCTTGGGAAACGGCGTCGCAGGGTCAGCGGCGACAACAGCGCCCGCGCAAACCAGGACCAGAAGACGGGGTAGGAGCATGAGTGCTTCCTTGCACAAGGGCCAGGCATCCTTGCCTGACGCAGGCCAGCAGTTCAGGCTGAAGGCCTGACCTGCGATGCGGGAAGACAATACGCGAGCGCCTCACCAGCGGATAGCTGGCGACACGCCGATGGGACCTGGGAGGAAATGGAGTCTCAGCGATGGGGCGTGCGAATGGTGATGGGACCCCTCCATGGTCCTGTTCCGTGTGGAAGGCAGCAAATTGGGTCGGCCTTCCCGATGCCCCGTCTCGACGACAAGAGCATCGCGCTATGGACGGGCGATACGGTAGGCGGAAGGTCGAAAAAATGCAAGGGGAGGTGGGTCGTCTACCACCGCGAATTTGGCAAGCAATATGCTATGATCAGGCACACGGGCCGACCTTGACCCTTCCGAAAAGGGCGGGCTAAGTGGCGAAAGAGCTTCCAGATAAGATTGAAAGGCAAATTGCTAAAGCGGGATTGCCAACAGGTGGCGCGTTCCCGTTTGAACCCGAACTTGAAAAGAACAAAAAGGGAAGACAGATCATCAAGAAAGACACGGTGACGCATGGCCCCAAGAAGGGGAAAAAGGGGTATGTTGATACGAGGGGACGGATCTGGATCAAAGACCGAGCGCACGCAGGCGATCCCGATCATTGGGACGTGCAAGAAGATGGCGGAAAGGAATACTTCCGGGTCGATCCACAAGGCAATTTGTTGCCCTAGTTGAACGAGCCAAAAATGAGGCAGTCCATGAAGACATCAAAAAATAGTCGCGTGACTCACCAAGGCAGAAATAGCAGCTTCGGACTCTTGGCCAACGGCTCTTGCGGGTCCTGGGAGATTGCCATTGATGAAACGACGTCGGGAGCAGAGCGTTGGTACGCTCAAATTGACGGGCCAGCCGTGGCCTTTTATTTTGAGATTCCCTCGGTAGACATTGTTGACAAAATGGTTCGGTTTCTCGAAGCTCGTTCAGCGACAACGAATCAACCTCCAAACGGCGCGCTGGTGATTGGAAAGGACAAAAGGACCCCAATTACTCTTGTCAAAGATGATGAATACAATGATCGCTTCTTCCTCGTAATAGGGCCAATCGATAATCAGATTGTTCGATTCACCATCGCCGGCGCGGATGTCATTGACATCGCTGAGGCTTTAAAAGACGTCAAGAAAGATCTTGAAGACAAAGCTTAAGGGGGGGCACCCGTGGCCCATAAATCAGCGTTTATCGGCAAAGCGTGCCTGGGGATTATTTCGTTTGTCCAAGAATGCGATTGATGTACTTCCGCACCTGAGCCACGTCGGCCCCCTCGGCCAGGTCAACATTGGCCGGGGCGCGCTCTTCCGACCGCGCATCCACCACGGACATGCCACGTGTGAGTTCGCCGCGGGTTTCGACATCCACAGGCATCGGCCTGGTTGACAGCAGCGCCGGCAGCGCAACCGCAGCCACGCCCAGCACGTCCTTGAGATGAAAGCCCTCGACACCGTAGAGGTTCGACGTCATGCGGATGCCGTAAGGAACGATCTTCCGCAGGAAGCGGCAAGCGGCAGACTCGGGCGCGGGCAACTCCAGCAAATCGGTGGGCGAGAAGACGACCTTGCGCGTCACGTCCAGCGGAATCAGCGTCGAAGGCGCCCCGCAGCGTAAAACCTGCCTGGCGGAGAGGGGATCGCAATAGAAATGGAATTCGGCCACTGCCGTGACATCGCCCGGCTCGCGCCATGAGCCGCCCACGCACACCAGGCGCTGGATCAGGCTCGGCAACTCGGGATCGCGGTCGAAGGCACGCGCGAGCGCCGTCAGGGGAGCCAGGCAAATCACGGTGACTTCGCCCGGATGCTGACGAACGAGGTCGATCAGGAGCTTGTCGCTGGAGTGCTGGTGGTGCAGCTGCGCGCACGGGAATTCGACGCCGCCAAGCCCGCCCGGTCCGTGCAGGCGCGTGCGGTCCCCGTCGTAATCGATGGGCAAGGCCGCGCCAAGCCGCGGCCAGCGCGGCGGATCGATTTGCTCCACCAGGATCTGCACGTTCTTGGTCGCTTGCTCGGCGGAAACGTTCCCCGCGCTGGCCGCCACGCCGATCACATCGAGGTCCGGGTCGAACAAAGCCAGGGCCACGGCGAAAGCGCCGTCAATGCCCGGATCCGCGATCAAAACGACCTTTCGCATCATGGTGTCAGCTCCTTTGTCAATTTCTCAAGCACATTCCGTGCCCGGCCGCTACGTATGGATTCGCCGGCCATGGCCACGCCGTCGGCAAGCGTCTCGACCTTTTTGGCCGCCATGAGCGCGGCTGCGGCATTGGCGATGACCACACGCGCGGCCGGACTTTCCTGACCTTCGAGCAGCGCACGAATGATGGCGGCACTTTCCGCCGGTCCATCGGCGCGCAGATCACTGCGTGAGCAAGGCGCGAGCCCAAAGTCGGCCGGCAGCCATTCGTGTGCCTCGATCGTCTGGCCGCAAACCTCGCGTACCAGGGTCGGCCCGGACAGGCTTACTTCATCGAGTCCGTCGCATCCGCAGACCAGAAAAGCGCGGCGCGTGCCGAGTTGAGCAAGTGCACCGGCCATTGGATCAAGCCATTCGGGCCGTCCGACGCCGAGCAATTGGTAGGCAGCGCCGGCGGGATTGGCGAGGGGGCCCAAACAATTGAGGAGGGTTCGCACCTTGAGACGGCGGCGGACGGCGGCCACATGCCTCATGGCCGGATGAAAGTGGGGCGCGAAGCAAAACGCGAACCCGGCGCAATCCAGGCATTGCCGAACCCAGCCAGGGTCCTCGCGCACGGCTACTCCCAGCACGGCCAGGACGTCGGCGCTGCCGCTGTTGCTGGACGCCGCTCGGTTGCCGTGCTTGACAACGGCCACGCCGGCGCCCGCGGCGACAAGGGCTGCCGCGGTACTGATATTGAAAGTACCTTGCCCATCGCCGCCCGTGCCACAGGTGTCGAGGAGATCCTGGCGGCCCGTCTCGAAGCGAACCATGTGCTCGCGGAGCACGGCGGCCGCCGCCGCAATCTCGCCGGCCGTCTCTCCTTTCATGCGCAGCGCCACGAGCAGCGCCGACGCTTCCAATTCGTCGCACTGGCCCGTCATCATTTTTTCCATCACGCAGCGCATGCGCTCCGCGCCTAGCTCACAATGATCGGCAAGCGCGGCCAGGGTTTCCGTGAACCAAAGCGGAGAAGTCATTTCCACGACGGGTCTCGTGAACTGGGCGGAGCAGAACGAGTTTTTCTCATTATTCTCGTTCAAAAAGGCCAAACTTCCAAAAAATCCTCTTCCATTCTGTACGGCTGTATAATATACTAAGGTACACATCGACAGGTGTCGATGCAGCGGCGGTGGTGTTTTGCAGCCCTTGCGTGGGGCTGCATTTTCTCCTTAGACCTCTCTAAAGCGGAGGCGGGCCAATGCCAGATTTTAGCAGCCTGACGGAGCGGCAAAGAGAAATCTACGAGTTCATTCGCGAAAAGATTGAGAACCGCGGCTACGGTCCAACCGTGCGGGAAATCGGCGGTGGTTTTGACATCAAATCGCCCAACGGAGTCATGTGCCATCTCAAGGCCCTGGAAAAGAAGGGCCTTATCATCCGCGAGGGGTTTTCGGCACGGGCCATCCAACTGGTCGATCATCATCCGCTGTCGGCCGGGCTGCCCTTTCTCGGTCTCGTGGCCGCGGGTTCGCCGACCCAGGCCGTGGCGCAAAACGAGCGCCTGGAGTTCAAGGACCTTTTCGGCGGGCCCGATCACTATGTCCTTCGCGTCCGCGGCAACTCCATGATCGACGACCACATTCAGGACGGGGATTACGTGGTTATCCGCAAGAAGGAATCGGCCCAGGACGGCGAACGGGTAGTGGCCATGGTGAATGATGAAGTTACCTTGAAGCGCTATTACCGGGAGAAGAATCAGATTCGCCTGGAGCCGGCCAACAAATCGATGGGGCCGATCATCCTGAATCCCAAGGACGATGCCCAGATTCTCGGCGTGCTGGTGGGCGTGATGCGCAAGTGTTAGTCTTCCGTCAACCGCCAGTAGCGATCGACAGCCAGGTTGTCCCAGTGCTGGCTGCGGCCCCACGGCCAGTGCACGGTCAGTCGCCCGGCCTGTGTCTCCTTGCCCAGGCCAAAAACGAAGCGGGCATCATTGGCGGATAGATAACTTCCGCCGCCTACGGCAAAGCGCGTCAACCGGCGTCCCGGCACTTCCAGTGTCAGTCTTGCGCCGACGATACAGCGATGCCCGCGACCGGTTAACTCGAGCCCCAACCAATGATTTTCCCGTGCCGCCTCATTGCGCAGGACGACCACGGGCTCATTGAGATGGCTGATTACCATGTCCAGCCGACCGTCATTGTCCAGGTCGCCGAGAGCGATGCCCCGGCCGGAGTGCAAGCTACGGAAATAATTGCCCGCTTCCGAAGAAATGTCGTTAAAGCGGCCATCACGCCAGTTGCGCAGCAGGAAGGCGCGTTGCTGCCGGGGGGCATTGCCTTTGAGAAAGTGATTCGTGTGGCCGTTGACAAAAACCAGGTCCTCCCAGCCACGGTTTTCCACATCGACGAATCCAGTTCCCCAGCCGACGTTCGATCTGCCGACCACGGCAATGCCGGCGGCATTGGTGCTGTGGGCGAATAGCGGGTCCCCGCGCTCGCCGGTTGCTTGCCAACGGTAGAGTGCCGGCAGCTCATTATCGTAGTTGGTGACCCATAGCGACGGCTTGCCGCTGCCGTCGTAGTCCGCCGCAGCCAGCCCCATGCTGCCATTCGCTGAGCCCTGATCGTCGCGGGCAACGCCGCTGGTGGCACCAACGTCCTGCAAAGAAATAACGGAGCCGCCTTGCGTGCTCGTCCGTGTACGGTTCAGATAGAGAAAATTGCCGGTGGTATCGTTGGCAACATAGATATCGGGCCGGCCGTCGCCATTCGCGTCCAGGGCGATGACACCGAGCCCTTTGCCGAAATTCTTGTCCGCGTCCGTAACATGCAGCCCGGCCTGCTGGCTCACATCCGTAAAGGTGCCGTTGCCGTTGTTGCGGTAGAGCTTGTGGGGCAGGGCCTGGAAATTCGCCGGCGGACAGACATCCCGGGCCACAAGGTCCAGGCCCAGGCAGAGCGGATTGTTCTTGAAGGACCAGTTGACGTAGTGACAGACGTAAAGGTCGGGATAGCCGTCGCCGTCCAGGTCGGCCCAGGCGGCGCTGGTGCTCCACAAAGCATCCGTCAGCCCGGCTTGTTGCGTGACCTCAACAAAACGGCGGCCCCCCTTGCCGTCCGGCTCATTGTGATAGAGCGCCAGTCTGCCATAGCCGGTGACGAGCAGATCGGGCCAGCCGTCCCGATCGTAATCGGCGACGGCGCAGCCATGCGTATAGAAGCACGGCTGATCGAGGCCGGCCTCGCGGGTGACATCGCGGAACCGCCAGCGGCCGAGGTTTTTGAAAAGCCTGGAGGAATGGCCCTGGACCGATTTTCCTTCAAAATAGCCGCCGCCGGTGACGAATACATCAAGCAAGCCGTCGCCGTCGTAATCCAGGAGCCCGACGCCGCCGCCCAGCGTCTCCAGGATAGCCAGGCGCTTCGACTCCTCGCCGTTCTGGTAAGTGAAGTTGATGCCGGTTTCGGCGGTCACATCATGAAATAACTCGACGTCTGAAGAGCTGCCGGCCGTGGCCGTTGTCGCGACGGAGGAAACCGA
>DASZFN010000095.1:0-9873 GCA_035939715.1 Gemmataceae bacterium
TCGGTCCCCCGGCCGATCGCCTGGGGCGGACTATTCATGCCGATCCTGTGGACGGGCGCTAGCTATGTGGCGATGCACGTCGTCAACCCGGCGCTGCCGGGGAAAGTGAGCTGGCCGTGGTTCCTGCTCTCGCAGCTCGTCTTTGGGATCACGATGCCAGCCGTGGTCCTCGGCACCAGACGTCTGCCGGCGATGCTCGCCGGGGCGGCGGGCGGCCTAGTCGGCGGTGCGGCCATGGCTCTGCCGGCAGTCCTGTGGGCGGCGGCGAGCGGCCGCGGCTTCTGGTACCCGGTCAACCTGTTGGCCGGGATGATTCTGCCCGGCCCGGGCAACCTGGAGGGGGCGGACCTGGGGAGTTTCCATGCGGACTGGTTCCTCGCGGCCAGCGCCGTCCACGCTGTCCTGTCCATAGGTTTCGGGGTTTCGTTCTCCCTGGTGGCGCCGCGGTTGCCGCCCATGCCGGGGCCGGTTGCCTGGGGCGGCCTGGTCCTGCCGCTGGTGTGGACCGGGGTCACTTACGGGCTCATGGGCGTCGTCAACCCCGTGTTGCAGGAACGGGTTGATTGGGCCTGGTTCATCGTCTCGCAGTTCGTGTTCGGCGTGACCGCAGCGGTGGTGGTACTCCGTTCGGAGATGATCTACATCCCGCCCGCGGGACGTGGGCCGGATCGTCTATCCGACTTCGTGGCCGGTGAGGGGGAGGTCAGTCGTGAGCAAGCTAAATAAACAAAGATGGCGACGGTTGCTCCTCTTGGCCGTTCTGGTGGTCGGCTGCGATTTCCCCGGCAAGCCGAAACTCTCGGACCAATATGTGCCGCCTCACAAGGAAATGACATTCAGCGTTCTGTTCCAAGAGAATTGCATTGGTTGCCACGGAGCCAACGGCAAGCTAGGTCCCGCGCCGCCGCTCAACGACGGGTTATTCCTTGCTCTAGTGCCGGACGCGGAGCTGCAACGCGTCATAAGCGAAGGACGCACCGGCACGCTCATGCCGGCTTTTGCCGCGAGCCAGGGCGGAGATTTGACCGACGCACAAATCAAAGTCCTGGTCCGCGGTATTAAACAAGAGTGGAGCTCGACTGAGTCCGCTCCGACCGGTGCGCCGCCATATCTTGCCTCGCAGACCAAGGCTGATGGCGCCACCCCCGGGAATAGGGACAACGGCCTCAAGGTATTCACTCGGGCTTGTGCGCATTGCCACGGCGATCACGGCCAGGGCGGCCGGCAAGGGGCAATTAACGATCCGAATTTCCTAGCGCTAATCAGTGACCAAGCTTTGCGCCGGCTCGTGATCACCGGCCGGCCCGATCTCGGCATGCCCGATTACGCAGGCAGTAAAGGTCGGCCGGAGAATTTTCAGCCGCTGACGGCCAAAGATGTTACCGATGTGGTGGCGCTGTTGGCTTCTTGGAGAACCGAAAGCATCAACGGCAAGAGGAACTGAGTTATGTCGAACTCAACCAGTCAGACTCCATCTCCCGCGGAACCCCTTCCACCAAGGCGCTCGTTTCTGAAGTGGTGGACCTACGGAGTTGGCGCCGTGGCGGCTGCGCTGGTGGCAATTCCCTTTGTGGGTTACCTATTCGGCGCCATTCGCAAGCCCCAAGAGCAATCGGTTCGTCTCGGACCACTAGATCAATTTCCGCCTAACCAGACCCGACTGGTGACATTTGATAATAAGCTCGGCCAGCCCTGGGACGGTATGACGGCTCATATGGGCGTTTACGTTCGAAATTTGGGCAACGACAGAAAGGAGCAGGATCGATTTCTGGTCTTTGCCATGAACTGCGCCCATCTGGGCTGCCCCGTGACCTGGTTCCCGCAGTCCGGCCTGTTCATGTGTCCGTGCCACGGCGGCGTTTACTACGAGAACGGCGAGCGCGCTTCGGGACCGCCGCCACGGAGCCTGTTCCGGATTACGCCGGAGGTGCGGGACGGCGAACTCTGGATTCATGCACCGTTCCTGCCGACGTTGCAAAACACTTTTGAAAAACCGGCAAGAGTTTGAGGATCGGCCATGAGGCGAATTTTGACATGGTGTGAAGCCCGCCTGAGCCTGCGTGACACCGTCGGGCCGATGATGATGCATCCCATCCCGCGCGCCGCCGCCGGCCCCATGGGTTGGTGGTACGTCTTTGGCAGCGCCTCCATGACCCTGCTTTTTATGCAAATCCTCACAGGAATTGGTTTGGCGTTGGTGTACGTCCCGACGGCGGACCAAGCCTACGAGAGTCTCGTCTACCTGAATTATCAGATGCCGTTGGGTTGGTTCCTGCGTTCGCTGCACTATTGGTCCGGATCCGCCATGGTGGTTATGGTCGTGGTTCATGCCGTTCAAGTGTTCTTGCACGGTGCCTACAAATATCCACGCGAATTGAATTGGATCACGGGCGTGTTCTTGCTGCTCCTGACCTTGGGCATGGCGTTCACCGGCCAGGTGCTGCGCTGGGATGCCGACGCTTATTGGGGCATCGGGGTCGGCGCATCGATGGCCGGACGGGTGCCGTGGCTGGGGCCCTACATTGTGGATCTCCTGCTGGGAGGCCCGATCATCGGCGCCGATTCGCTGAGCCGGTTCTTTGCCCTGCACGTGTTCGTAATCCCCGGACTGTTGCTGGGTCTACTGGCGATCCACCTCTGGTTGGTGCTGAAACGAGGGATCAGCGCGCCTCCCGTGCCTGGTCAAGTTGTCGTTCCTGGAACTTATCAGCAGGAATACGAGAAAGAGCTCCATAAGGAGGGTGTTCCCTTCTTCGGCGATGCGATGCTGAAAGATGCCCTTATCTCCTCTCTTGTGGTCATCGTCATCGTGGTCCTGGCCGCGATTGCGGGACCCAAGGGACCGAGCGCTTTACCGGAGCCTGCTCTGCTCGGCGCCAATCCCAAGCCCGACTGGCCGTTCTGGTGGTTGTTTGCTCTCCTGTCGCTGAGCCCGGCCGGCGCGGAAACGTTCATCATTCTGGTGATGCCCGTGGTGCTCATCGGCGCGCTGCTGTTGGTGCCGTTTGTGTCCAACCGCGGGGAACGGGCGCCCAGCCGCCGGCCCGTGGCGGTATTATCCGTCATCGTAATCCTCACGGTGATTTCCGTGTTGACTTACTACGGGGCTACCGAGCCGTGGTCGCCCGTCATGGGCGCCTGGAGCCGTGACGCCGTCCCGGAAGACCTGGTGCAGTCGAGCACTCCATTGCGGCTGCAAGGCGCGGTCGTGTTACAGAACAAGCAGTGCCGCAATTGCCACGCTCTTGATGGCATTGGAGGCCGGCGCGGACCGGACCTAACTCGCGTCGGTACGCGCCTGACACGCGATCAGCTCATTGACCAGATCAGCAATGGCACGCCCGGCGGAGGCAACATGCCCGCCTACGGCAAGCAAATGAAGCCGGCCGAGATGACTGCCTTAGTTGAGTTCCTCACGAACCTGCGGCCGCTGGAGGCGCCACCGGCCAAGCCGGCCTCTGCGCGGGACGACGAGAAACAGTACCCGTGAGTCATCGCAATCAGGGCCAGGAATCAGGAATCAGCAGTCAGCAATGAGAAATCACTGGTCCCTTCGTGTCTGATTCCTGATTCCTTGATCCTGATTCCTGACTCCTGACTTTTCGAAAGAGTACCCATGAGCGCCACTGTCGATTCCTTCCTGCGCTCCTGGCCGTTCGACCCCTGGCTCCTGATCGCGCTTGTCGTCTGCGCTGGCATCTACCTTCGCGGCTGGCTCAAACTGTGGCGGCACGTTTCCAACTTGCCGGTCGAACGGTCCCGGCAAGTTGGAAACTTGCCGCCACACTCAAGGCGTTGGCATGGTGGTCAAGTCGCCGCCTTCCTCGGTGGGTTGGCGGCCGTCTACCTAGCCCTGGCATCGCCGATCGAACCGTTCGCTGCCCTGCTTCTGCAAGTCCACATGGTGCAGCACCTGCTGCTCATGATGGTGGCCCCGCCGCTCATCTGGTTAGGCGCGCCGATGTTCCCCGTGCTCCGGGGCCTGCCGCGATCCGTGCGCGTCTTCTGGATCGCGCCACTCCTGTCGTCTGCTTCTTTACGCCGACTCTTCGGGCGGTTGACCCATCCGCTGACGGCACTCCCCATCTTTGTTGCCGCCACTTGGCTGTGGCACTTCCCGCCGGTTTACGAGTTGGCCGTGCGTTCGAGCGGCTGGCACTATCTGCAGCATGTTTGCTTCCTCGGCGCGGCCCTCTTGTTCTGGTATCCCGTCGTCCGGCCCTACCCCAGCCGGCCCCGCTGGTCGCCATGGCTCCTGTTGCCGTACCTGATTCTTGCGGACTTGTCGAACACGATTCTTTCGGTGCTGCTCACCTTCTCCAACCGTGTGCTGTACCCCTATTACGCGGAGGTCCCGCGCCTAGGCGGACTCTCTGTCCTGGAGGACCAGTCGGCGGCCGGGGTTCTGATGTGGGTGCCAGGGTCTATCGCCTTTCTCCTGCCCCTGTTCGCCATCTGCTTCCGACTCCTGTGCGGCCGGGAAGTATCGAGGATCGAGGATCGAGGATTGAGGATCGAAGATGGAAAACGCGTGTCTTCTTCATTCCTCCGTTCTCGATCCTCCATCCTCGATCCTCCATCGGGCGGTCGGCTTTCGCTCCCGGTTGTGGCTTTGGCAGCTCCCACCACTCACCACTCACCACTCACCACTCACCACTTTGACTTGCTGCGCGTGCCGCTGCTGGGCCGGTTTCTGAAATGGCGGCATGCGCGGCTTACCCTGCAGATGCCTCTGATGGCCTTAGCGGGGGTTGTGATCCTTGACGGTTTGCGCGGGCCGCAAGTCGGTCCCATGAATCTGGCTGGTGTTCTGCCATGGGTACACTGGCGCGGCTTGGTCATTCTGGGCCTGCTCGCTTTGGGCAACGTCTTCTGCATGGCCTGCCCGTTTACGGTTCCACGGACGTTCGCCAGGCGTTGGCTCCCGCGGGGACGCAGTTGGCCGCGCTGGTTGCGAAGCAAGTGGCTCGCAGTCGCCTTGCTCGCCTTGTTTCTCTGGGCCTACGAAGCGTTTTCCCTTTGGGATAGCCCCTGGTGGACCGCGTGGATTGTCGTCGGCTACTTCGTGGCGGCGCTCGTCGTCGATGGTTTTTTTCGCGGCGCCAGCTTTTGCAAGTACGTCTGTCCGATCGGCCAATTCAACTTCGTGCAATCGCTGGTTTCGCCGCTGGAAATAAAGGTTCGGGATCCGAAAGTCTGCGCGAGCTGCCAAACCAAGGATTGTATTCGTGGCCGAGACGGCATTCCTGGATGCGAGTTGAACCTATTCCAGCCTCGTAAATCAAGCAATATGGATTGCACCTTCTGCCTCGACTGCATCCACGCCTGTCCTCATGACAACGTGGGCATCATTGCTGAACCACCCGGAAAAACTTTGTGGCACGATTCTTTTCGCTCCGGCCTCGGCCGGTTCAGCAAACGGCCAGACGTGGCGGCTCTCGTGGTCGTGCTGACTTTCGGCGCCTATGCGAATGCCGCTGGGATGGTCGCCCCTGTCTTGGAATGGAGAGATCAACTCACGTCGGTACTGCCCCGGCGGTCGCCGCTTCTGGTCACTAGTTTGATTTACGTGTTCGGCCTACTGGTGCTGCCCGCGCTCATGGTTGCCATGTCGGCGGTTTTGAGTCGTTGGCTGGGGCAGCTCAAGGAACCCTGGCTGAAGGTGGGTACCCGCTTTGCGTTTTCATTGATCCCTATTGGGTTCGGCATGTGGCTGGCCCACTACAGTTTTCATTTCTTGGGCAGCTTTGACGCGATAATTCCCGCATTGCAACGTTTTGCCGGTGATCTCGGCTTGGCTCTTGCGGAACCGGAGTGGCAATGCGACTGCTGCCGGCCTGTGGCGGATTGGCTTCCCCGCCTGGAAATCCTTTTCCTCGACCTGGGGTTTCTATTCTCCCTGTACTCTGGCTATCGCATCGCCCGGACTCAATCCGATCGGGAGTCGCAAACCCTGAAGATATTCGCGCCCTGGGCGCTGCTGATTGCTTTTCTGTTCGCGTTCGGCGTTTGGATTGTTCTGCAGCCTATGCAGATGCGTGGGACCTTGTTAACGGCGGGATAAACATGCTGATGCAAGACTACGGCAAATTGCAAAATGCAAATTTCAAATTTGCAACTTGCAATTTGCAGTTTGCAATTTTCTTCTTCTTCGGGTGCACGCTGGTCCGCGCCGACGGCGGTTCAATTCGCTTATCGGAAAGAAGAGGCGGTTATCGGATCACTGTTTTCAGTGCGCCGTCCCCCTTCCGTGCCGGCCCTGTGGACATCAGCGTTCTCGTTCAGGACGCCGTGACTGGAGACCTCCTGCAGGCGCGGGTGACCGTGCGCATGACCCAAATCGGTCAACCGACTTTGGAATATCCGGCGACTCAGGAGGTGGCGACCAACAAGCTCCTTCATGCGGCTCAATTTGAACTGCCGGCGAAGGGCCGCTGGGAATTGGAAGTCCGGGTTGAAGGCCCCCAGGGCGCCGCCGTGGTCGCCTGTGAAGTGGAAGCGGTCGACGGGCTGCCGCGCTGGCACTCGTTGTGGCTGTGGATTACTTGGCCCGCACTGGCAATAGCCCTATTTGCGATTCATCAGTTGTTAGTGCGCCGCCGGGCAGCTAAGAGTGGCCCGCCGCTTGGCGCCAACATCCAGGTTCTTGGGTAAATGTTCCCACCGGCTGGGTTAAGCCCCTACCACTTCAAGAACGAGAATCAACAATCGAAGATTGAGGATCGAGAAAGCGCCCAAATCCTCCGAGCAATCCTCGATGCTCCATCCTTCATCCTCCATCCTCGATCCTCGGCACCTCCTTGGCACGGTGGTTGCTTTAGCCTCTCACCACAGGGAATCAACATCGTGTTGCAGACCTGGCCATGAGAGTTTTCGTGAGGCCGTTCAGCAAATGACACACATGGACAGAGAACGCCTGATCGAGATGCACGAGCCGCGGTGGAGTGGCCTGACGATTTGGTTGCTGTTCCTCGGGGCCTTCGTCCTAACGCAAGGGTTATTGTTTTGGTCCCTGACGGCGGATGCTTGGTGGGCGGTTGTGCCTCTGGTCCTGGTCTTGGCGCACCTGATGCACGGCCATTTGATTGCATTTCATGAGGCGGCTCATGGCTCGCTATGCCCGCATCCGCGCCTCAATGACGCCTTCGGTGTATTTATCGGCATGTTCAGTTTTATGGGCTTTTCCTTGTACCGGGCCGCGCACCACTCCCACCACTCCTACCTGGCGACCGAGCGCGACGAGGAGTTGTGGCCATTCGTTCTACCGAGACAGCCGCGCTGGTTTCGCTGTCTGGCCGCGATGTCCGAGTTGGCCTTGGGCCTCGTCTACACGCCTATGCTCTTTTTTCGAGCCTTTATTCGACGAGGCACAGGGATTAAGAATCGCAATCGGCGGCGGCGCATTTGGGCGGAACTTGGGCTGATGGCGATTGCTTGGGCTGTGGTCCTGGCAGTGGTCGCCTACTTGAATGCTTGGAAATACCTGCTGGTGATGTACGTGATCCCAGCGGGCCTGGCCGGTTTCATGCAGAGCTTGCGCAAGTACATCGAGCACATGGGATTGACCGGCGACACGGTGCTCAGCTCGACTCGCAGCGTAGTCAACCCCGGGCTGCTCGGCCGTTTCCTGGCTTTCACTCTATTCGAAGAACCCTATCACGGCGTGCATCATAAGTTTGCGCGCTTGCCGCATATGGTCCTTCCCGAATTCACCGACGTCTTGGCGCCAGGCGATCCCCCCGAACGCCCGCCGTTTCCAACCTACCGTTATGCGTTTTTCGACATGCTGCCGACGCTTCTGGACCCGAAAGTCGGCAGCCAGTGGCTACGCCACAACCGAAGTGCTTAATATGAGCGCCCCCCGGGGCGCCGCGGTTACGAGCCGGACCCTTCCAATGAAGTCCGCCATTGTGGAGTCGACAATTAGCCCGTACTCAAATTTCACCGATCGCAGGGTGGAGCAGCCTGGTAGCTCGCAAGGCTCATAAACTTGAGGTCGTAGGTTCAAATCCTACCCCTGCAGCTCAACCCGCCGCAACGGGGCAGGTTAAAATGACTCATCCGAGGTTTGAGCGGCTACCGCGCTGGCACTCGTTCTGGCTCTGGATTACATGGCCCGCAGTGGCAAATGGTCCTCTTCGCGATTCATCTCGTGTTAGTGCGACGCCGGGCAGCGAAAGGTGGCCCGCTGCCTGACGGCCGGCGTCTGGTGGCCGGACGTGCCTCTTGAGCCGAAGCTATTTACTGACAGTGGCTTGAGATGACGCGGTAAGGCTTTTGGTTCTCTTTGTCCAGGTTCGAATCCTGGCCTCGACAAGTTCGCCCGCGTTCGCCGGTCTTAATGCACGCGTGCCGTTGGCTGCGGGAGATTGAGCAGCCGAGATGTCCAAGTTCTTAGTTTGCGGCCCAACCTGAGGAGCCAATCCGTCTCCATTGGAATCAGCGGCGGCTGTCGATCACTCAGGTTTGGCCGAAAGACCAGCAGGAGCATCAAAGGCAAATACCAGAGCACGTAAACGCCTCCCTGTTCCGCATACCAGAATTGAATCCCGATGAGGACGGCGGCCGAGAGGGCCAGGAGGTGGGCGAGATTCTTGGGCGCGGGCCAAAAGAAAGTGGCAATCACAAAAGCCAAGAAAGCGATAAAGACCGGAATCCGATAGGCCCAATGAACGCCGCGCCAAATGCTCTCTCCCGTGGGCGCCTTCCATGCTTGCCATTCGGCGAGATCGAGAGTTAAGCCGGTGATCACAAAGATGATGAAGGCCGAGATCGCGAAGGCGGAGGCAAATCGCCAAGCGCCCCGCCCCCAATAGAAACTAAACCAAATGGGGAAGAGAAGAGCCGGGAAATAGACGCTCCCCGCCGCCAATCCCAGCAGCAGTCCAGCGATTATGGGTCGGCGATAGAAGACGACCGCCCAAACCAAGAGCGCGCTAGGCCAGACGTGATGCGCCTGGCCCACATGCATGGCGGTGTATGGCAAGAGAAGATAAAACGTGGCCGCCGCCATCCCGGCCGCCGGATCTTGGAAGACACGATAGCCAATCACGACCAGGCCGACGACCACCGCCAGGTGGCCCAGCATGGCCAACGTGCAAGCCACAATAAAGCGGGTGTTGACGCCTTCGCCCTCGGCAGTGGGGTTTTGCTGATTGACTAAATCCGTGAGTCCGCGCTCGGCCTCTTTCAAAGGCGGGCTGGTCTTGCCGACGGGAGGAGGAGGGGTTTCGTATTGCCGAGCCGCAACCGATACGAGGCAGCCAAAAAAAGCGGTGCCCAACCAGGCCATGCCTCCCAAATTAAGATTTGGCGACAAGGCGGGCCGGCGCACCAATGCTAAATCAATCAAACATCGAATGAGAAAATAAGCCGATCCGCAAATCAGCCAGAGATACCCGTACCAGGCCAGCCGACTCGGCCAAAGCAAACCGGGATCCGCGGCGAGCGCGGGCGAACCGATGACCGCAGAGCCCAGCCCGGATGCCATTATGGCTTGAGAGGACCAACCCAGATGGCCGGCCACTTGGGAGGCCAACTGGATCCTGGACTCTTGCAGCAGCAGTAAGCCCGGTACGAGAAGAAAGATGGTCACCACGTCCCAGTTTCGCATGCTGAGCAGGCGGGAAAACTTGAAAAACAGCGCGAGTGCCAAGAGCATCGAAAAGTAAAACCAGGTCGCGGCCGTCGGCAGCTTGAAGTCAGAAAAGATGGAGCCAAATGTCAGCATCGAATCCGCTCGGCGCAAGTAACCGAATGATAGGGATGAGAGGTAGAGTCAGATTACTCCGGCTGAAAGCGTCCTGCCAGCTGAAAACTCGAAATCCCGAGTCCGAAATTCGAAATCGGAATCCAAAAAGCCAGAGAATCACG
>DASZFN010000096.1:0-8388 GCA_035939715.1 Gemmataceae bacterium
TAGCGAAACGGCGGTGCACCTGACCGAGCAAGCGCAGGGCCAATACTTCCGCAGCGTGGCCCAGGTCGGCGTGCAGGTCGCCGTGGCACTGGCCTATGCACACAAGCAAGGGATCCTGCACCGCGACATCAAGCCTTCCAACCTCTTGCTGGACACGCGCGGCACCGTCTGGATCACCGATTTCGGCCTGGCCAAGTCCGAGGGGAGCGACGAGCTGACCAGTCCGGGCGATATTCTGGGGACGGTGCGCTACATGGCTCCGGAGCGCTTTCAGAGCAAGGCGGACGCCCGCAGCGATGTCTACAGTCTCGGCATTACGCTGTACGAGTTACTGACGGCGCGACCGGCCTTTGCCGAATCCCACCGGGCGCGGTTGATCGAACAGGTGACGCTTGTCGAGCCGCCACGGCCGCGCAAGCTCGATCCGGATGTGCCACGCGATCTGGAAACCATCGTCCTGAAGGCCATTGCCAAGGACCCCAGGGAGCGCTACGCGACCGCGGAGGACCTGGGCGAGGACCTGCGCCGCTTTCTGGCCGACGAGCCGATCCAGGCGCGGCGCACGCTGCTGCTGGAACGCGCCTGGCGCTGGTGCCGGCGCCACCCGGCGGAGGCGATCCTGAGTGGCTTCGTGGCGGCCCTGTTCCTCACCCTGGTCATTGGCGGTTTCGTGACAGCGCTGTTGCGCAACGAGCGCAATGTCGCACTCGAAGCGCTGGACCGCGCGAAACGAGCCGAGGACGAATCGCGCGAGGCGCATGACCGCGCCAGCGCCGCCGCCCATCTGGCCCAGGCACGGGCGCATCGCTGGAGCGGCCAGGCCGGTCAACATTTCCAGAGCCTGGCCGAGCTGTCCGCCGCGGCGAAATTCAGCCCGTCCGTGGAATTGCGCAATGAGGCCATCGCCTGCATGACCCTGACCGACCTGCGTCTTGCCAAAGCCTGGGACGGCTTCCCGCCGCAGACGACCGCACTGGCTTTCGACATGAAATTGGAGCATTATGCCCGCAGCGACAACCAGGGAAACCTCAGCGTCCGTCGCGTCGCCGACGACCGGGAGACGGTGCGCTTGCCGGGTTCAGGTACCCACGCCTATCACCTGAAATTCAGCCCGGATGGTCAGTTTCTGGCGGCGACCTATCACAACCAGAATCCTGGTCTTTACGTCTGGAACTGCCGGCGCGGCCAGGTCGTCTGGAAAACAGGCCTCTACGGGGGAGTGGATTTCAGCCCCGACAGCCGCTTGCTGGCGCTGGGCGAGAAGGGGTCGATTCGCCTCTATGATCTCGTTTTGGGGAAGGAAAA
Source organism: Gemmataceae bacterium (assembly GCA_035939715.1). Classification (GTDB taxonomy): domain Bacteria; phylum Planctomycetota; class Planctomycetia; order Gemmatales; family Gemmataceae; genus DASZFN01. Next base: position 1,306 of record DASZFN010000096.1, read on the forward strand.
AAAACGATTTACTTCCAGTCCGGTCGAACACCAGTTTGCCTTCGATCCCAAAGGCCAGCGCCTGGCAGTCAGCCGCACGTCTCGACCGTTTCAAGTTCAGATCTACGACTTGCAGACCGGTAATGTCCTGCTGACCTTGCCTTGCCCTGGGCAGCCCGGGGCATTGAGCTGGCGTGCCGATGGTGAGTTTGTGGCGGCCACGGGCAGCGATAATTGCCTCTATGTCTGGAATGCCCGCACGGGGAAACAACAAGCCGTTTTGCGCGGCCACGAATCGCAGCCCACCGAGCTTGCCTTTAGCCCCCGGGGCGACCTGCTGGCCAGCTCGAGCTGGGATGAGACGCTGCGGCTCTGGGATCCCATGACGGGGCGGCTCTTGCTCAGCCGGGACGGTGCAGTCGCTAATTTTCCACCTCAGTTCAGCCCCGATGGTCGGCTGCTTGGGCCCACCGTTTCCGCGACCAAAATCGAACTCTGGGAAGTCACCAGCGGCGCGCCGGCGTATCGAACCCTTTCCGATCCGTTGACGAGCGTGGGCGTATGGAAGGTAGAGTTCAGCCCAGACGGGCATCTCCTGGTCCTGGCTAGTCAAAAAGGTGTGCATCTTCGGGATGTCGCAGCCGGCAAGGAAATCGCCCTCCTTCCTCTGGGCGAAATGCGCTCCGCGGTTTTCCATCCGAACGGCCGCAGTCTGTTTACCGGCGGCAGCCGCGGACTGTACCGCTGGCCCATCAGATTTGCGCCGGGTTCTTCCAATCGAAATCTGCAAATCGGTCCCCCCCAGCTCCTGGTCGGCCGGATAGATGCCTGGCAAGTCAGCCTGAGCGCCGATAGCCGTTGGCTGGCGGTCGCCGACCATGCTGGCGGACAAGCAATGGTCCTCGATCTGGAGGAAACGACGGGAAAGAAAACCCGGCTTCTCAAGCACGCCAATGCCGCGTTCGTCGCCATCAGCCCGGACGGCCGTTGGGTGGCCACCGGCACCTGGTGGGGGTTTGGGAGTGCCACCAAGGTATGGGAAGCCGGCAGCGGCAAACTCGTACGGGACTTACCCCGCAGCGAAATCCAGGGCGATGCCGAAGTGGCCTTCAGCCCGGATGGCCAATGGCTCATGACCGGCACGCCTCGGGAGTACCGTTTTTGGCAAGTCGGCAGCTGGCAGCCAGGACCCGTGATACCCAGGGAACACGCAGGCTCCCCGTTCCGATGCCTGGCGTTTTCGCCGGATAGCAGGACCTTGGCGATTGCCCATTCATCCCGGATCGTGCAACTCATCGATGCTACAACGAGGCAAGAGTTGGCAAGTTTGACGGCTCCCGACCTTCAGCGCATCAATCACCTTTGCTTCAGCCCCGACGGGACCCAGCTCCTGGCCTACACCGACAGTCGCATGATCCAGGCCTGGGATCTCCGCTTCATCCGACAGCAGCTTGCGATCATGGGACTGGACTGGGACCTGCCGTCCTATGAGCCGGTGAAGGATGGCACGGTCGCCTCACCACTTCAAGTGAGGGTGGATTTGGGGCATGCGTTCGAGCTGCTCACCGGGGATGACCGCACCAGTATCGGACTCAACAGCTTCCTGCTGAGCCTCAATCCGTTCAATTTCCAGGCTCACCTGCAGCGGGGTCTGGCCAACGCACGAAGGGGCGACTCTCAGAAAGCCGTCGCCGACTACAGCATGTTTCTGACCCTGGCTCCCGCGGACGACCCGCACCGCGCCGAGATTCTGGTTCGGCGGGCGGGCTATTACCGGTGGCTCAAAGCGTTCGATAAGGAAGCGGCCGACCGGCAAGCTGCGCTGGATCTCAACCCGGATGACGCGGTGGTGTGCAATAACCTTGCCTGGCTGTATGTCACCGGCCCGGAAAGGCTGCGCGATGTGAACACGGCTCTGCCGCTTGCCAGGAAGGCGGTCGATCGCGCGCCCGGTCAGTGGATGTTCCGCAATACGCTGGGCGTAGTCTACTACCGCCTGGGCAAGTACCCGCAGGCGGTGGAGATGCTGGAACAGAGCTTGCGCGAAAGTAACGGCGAGGCCGCTGCCTTTGATCTGTTCTTCCTGTCCATGTGTCATGCGCGACGCGGCGATGAGGCGAAGAGCAAGGATTGTTACGATCGCGCGGTGAAATGGGTCCAGGCCAAACACGACAAGCTGCCGGCGCAGTGGAGGGAGGAGCTCGCCTCCTTCCGTGCGGAGGCCGATGCCGTTCTGGCAAAAAATGACGTGCATTAACCAGGGGTGCGCGAGTTTGCAGAGGCCAGAGAATCGCCGACAGGACTACGACAGGGAGTGCGCACACATGAGGCTATCAGGGCTCGACGTGCTTTGCGTTGCCTTCGGCGTGGTATGCCTTGGGGTGGCGGCCCTCATCTTCTTTATCTCGCTGGATAACCGGAGGGGCGACTCGCCCTCGAACATTGTTGCCGCCGGTGCATGCTGCGGCTTCGCCATTGCCGGGGGCCTGAGCTTCGTGGCTGGCGCGATCGCGCAGCGGCCGGAGAGCCGCCAGAGCTGAGGTTCGAAGCCTACAGGAGCACTTTTCTGGCTGCGAATCAGCGGTCCACCGGGACAAGCCCGGGTGCCGAGTGTTCCAGATTAACGCTGCGTTTCAGTTCGACGGCGTGGTCGTTCCGCAACCCGACTCTCAAACCAAGGAGATTGTACCCATGGCATTCACAGTTTCGCGTCAGCGCACGCAACGGCGACAGACTCGGCAGGCCGTCCTGCGGGTTGAACAACTTGAGGCGCGCTCCCTGCTCAGCGGCTTCAGCATCACGCCGGTGGCCATCCTGGGCAATCCGGCACCCGGACCGGAAGGGGGCACCTTCACCTTCGACTTCGAGGCGGGCGGCCTCAATAACAAGGGCCAGGTGGTCTTTGCCGCGGACCTCAATGAGGGAGCCGGCGACATCGGCGAAGGCATCTTTGTGGGCGGCAAGGGCGGCCTGTCACAGGTCTTCCGCATCGGCGAACCGGCCCCGGGCGGCGGCACCTTCGGCGGTTTCGGCTCTTTCAGCCCCAACAGCATCAACGACGCGGGCGACGCCGCCGTCGGCTTCGGGCTCGACCCGCTCGGTCTCCCTTTCGGGACCAATGCGGGCGTGTACCGCTACGATCACAGCAGCGGCAGCGTGACGGCGGTTCTGATTCCCGGCGTGACCCCGATTCCGGGCGGCGGCACGTTCCAGGGAACCGGCTTCCACGTCAGCATTAACAACGCCGGCGCCATTGTCTTCCCAGGACTCGTGCCTGCCGACATAGGCCCCGGCGCGGCCATCGGCCTGGGCACGGGAATCTTCCTGGCAAACAAGCATGGGGACATCACCAAAATCGTCCGGCCCGGCGACGCGGCGCCCGGCGGCAGCGTCTTCGATTTCGCTGAGAACCCGGCCATTAACCCCGGCGGCGACATCGGCTTCGGGGCGCACATCGCCGCGGACCCGCGCATCGGTCTGGGACAGGAACTGCCGGTGTGGATCTTCTCTGCCGAGAGCGTGTACTTCCGGGACGGTCAGACCGGCGCCATCCGCTCGATCGCGCACCAGGGCGCTTCCATTCCCGCCTCGGCGGGCGGCGGTACCTTCGACTACGCCTACGCCCCGGAGGTCAACAGCCGGGGCCAGGTCCTTTTCGACGCCGCCCTGAGAGGCACATCGATCATCTTCAACGGCGCGCCCCAAGACAGCCAGGCCCTCTTCCTATGGTCGGACGGCAACCTCATCTCGATCGCGCGGCAAGGGGACGCCTTGCCGGGCGGCGGCCATGTCGTGAGTACCAGCATTAACTCCGGCAACTACTCGATCAACGAGCGCGGCGATGTTGCCTTCAGCGTCCTCCTGGACAACGGCGACGAAGGCGTCTACCTCTGGTCACACGGCGCGCTCACCCTGGTCGCCAAGACAGGCACCCAGATCCCCGGCGTCGGCACCATTGCCGGCCTGGACCAGTACGGCACCGGCTTGCCGAACGGCTACGTGGACCTCAACGCCCGCGGTCAGATAGCTTTCGCCGCGGTCCTGACCAACGGCGGCGGAGCCTTGCTGCTGGCCACGCCGGGCGATAACGGCAACAGCGGCCCCACGATGAGCGCGACCCGCACCCCGCCGACCGTGGTGTTCCCGGCCTGGCTGAACCTCTCCAGGATCGTCGTGTCACCGCCCGCCGAAAGTTCGAGTATTCTCCAAGCCGCGAACTCCGGATCGACATCAGCCATGGGAATGCCTGTGTTTTTGCAGCAGGTCGCTACCTTCACGGTGCCGCAGCCGTGGAACGGGGAGAAATCGTCCCGCACGAGCGCCAGCGATGACTTCTTTGCCACATCCGTCGGACGACTGTGGGAATCGTTCGCGTGAGCCATCGGCAAGCAGGTCAGATCAGGTCGAGAAACCCGCGGAGGCGGACAGCGGTTTGGAAAAGCCTTCACCCACGGTCGCCGTCGCCAGCAGGCCCAGCCGCTCGTCCATCTATTGACACAATGTCGCTCTTGGGCCGGCCGGGGATGCGCCGCATCTGCCGCGCATCGACCAGACGCATCTCAAAACCCCGGCTTTCAAGCAACTCGAACAGGGGAATCCAGAAGACGCCGGTGGCTTCCAGGACGACCGTGGTCACGTCGTTGACGTCCAGCCAGTCGGCCAACTGCTCCAGGTCAGCGGTGCAGGCACCGAAGCGACGGACCACGGCGGGGTCACCACCGGGAACGGCGACCCAGTGCTCGTTGGCGCCGACATCGATGCCGGCGGCGTGCGGGTGGACTACGGACAGCGGCGCCGTGCGCCGCCTGCGTCGGGGCGGACTGGGGTAGCGAATCATGATAGCCCCCGGGGTGAGTTAGAAGGCAGCGGGCGCGGGGCGCGGATAAGCACACTCTCCCAAACGGGATCAGGTCAGAGCCTGTCACCAATGATGTCGCCGCAAGCCCCCGGGACCAGCCTGGCATACGAGCACAAGACATCAATCTTTTCACGGTCTCCTCGACCCACTGCCAAAACTACACGGTAGCACGACTAAGCCCCAGTTCCTTGCCGTTGTCGAGCCGCTCAGCGGCTTGCCCGCCTGGCGAACTGGCAAACTCATTTTTTTTCGCAACGCAAGTCCTTACGTCCGTAGATAGCTCGGTCTAAACTCGAGTTTGCCAACCGTGGCAAACTCAGTGGCAAAGTGATCGTGGCGTTGCTCGTCGTGGCCGTGGCTATGATTGTCTTCTTGATTGTCATGAATATCCGACGCGGCCCGCCGGCATAAACGTTCAAGAATCGAACAACGCAGGCTAGACCCAGTACCGGCAAAGTGGCAATGTCATTCTGACAGGCCCCGCTTACACCTCGCCGCGCGTCGTGCCTCATCCCCTTTCGATTCTTTCCAGCAGCCTCTTTCCAATCTGCTGCCATCGATCATGCTGCGTGGCGCCTGGGGTATGCTCCGGCCCGAGCCACGTCTCCGGATCTTCCTTTTTTGCCCGGTACACTCTCTCGAGGATTCCCTTCGCAAACGCGGCCTTCATCTTGGCCTGTTCGGGGTCCGATTCGACCGCCTCAATGAGGTCGTACAGCTCCCGCCAGGTGAAGCCGTCCACCGCGGACATGACGAGCAGCGCCATACGCAGATCGTCTTGCGTGACAGGTTGTGATTCCTTGACGGCGGTGATGATGTCCTTGGTTGAGCGCATGCGTGGCTGCCTTTAGTGGAAAAAGAATGCCATGGCGACGGGCCCACTGGGGCTTATTGTATGGCGGCCTGTCAAATGCGCCAGCCGCGGGCCAGACCTAGCTTCTCGACCGCGTCGAAAAGCACCTGATATCCGTCAAGGACAGCGCTGTCCGGCTGAATCCAGCGTTTCAAGCCTTCCAGGTCCATGAGTTGACGCCAGCGCGGGTTGTCGTATTGCATGCCGAGTAACGCCTCCGTCCAATGCTGACCGCGGTCCGCAGGGAAATCGGCCAGGACCGTAAAATTGCAATGGCAGTAACCAGGCGAGGTCCAAATCGGCCGAACCTTCTGGATGTCCGCCTTTCCTTCCGCTACCTGGTGGTTCCAGGTCGCTTCGCCGAGTGCACCGGCATCCGCCCAGCCTTCTCGAAGGGCGCGCAGGACTTCCAGCTCGCTGGTTCCCGTATCGCCGTGTTTGCCCACGTCGAGGTCGTAGCGCAGAAGGGTGCAGTCTTTTTCCGGCTCGAGGCCTGCCTGGTGAAGAAAGTGCAGCGGCAGAATGGCGGCCTGTGCGGAATCGGCCGAGCCGAGCGCCACACGCTTGCCGCGCAGGTCCGTCAACGAAGTCACGCCGCTCTCCGGCCGCGCGACGATCACGGTGGTGAACCGGGCATCGACGTCGCGCATGGCCAGTGCACGGCAAGTAGCGCCGGTGCGGTACTGGGCTTTCACCCAGGCCAGGTTCGTATTCCAGGCGATGTCGATCTGGCGAGCCAGCAACGCTTGCACCTGGCTGTCATAATTGGAATAGAGCACATAGTCGATGGCCGGCCCTTCCAGGCGAAAGTAATCGCGCATTCCTTCCCAGATGGGCACGGCCCGCGCGGCATAGGCCACCGCGCCGACAATGATCGGTTTCGCCATGGTGCACCTCAGAAGAGCGGCATATCCAGGAGCGTTTTGGCAATGAAATCGTGCAGGACATCGGTCGTGGGGGCCATGATCGAGCTGGCGCGGGCGTCCCGAAAGTTGCGCTCCACGGTGAGGCGCCGGCCGAAGCAGGCGCCGCCGCCGATGCGCATGGCAAGGTCGGTGATCTCGAGCGCTGCCTCCGCCGCGGCCGCTTTACTCTCGAGCACGGCCAGCAGAGTACCCGGCCCGGGAGTTTCCATTTGGCCGGCCACGTGACCCAGAAACGCCTGCTGGGTATCCAGTGTGATCTGCATCTTTGCCAGGCGTAAGCGGAGATTCAGCAGCGCTGCCAGCGGCTGGCCCAGGTGTTCCAGGTTGGCAGCCAGCAAGTGCTGCCGGATGCTTTGGGTTGCGGCACGGGCAATCCCTACGGATACGGCGGCGCTGCCGAGCTGGAACCAGGGCAAGAGCGCGCTCATCATTAACGGGAAGGCCTCTCCAGCGCCGCTGATGCGATG
>DASZFN010000097.1:0-7042 GCA_035939715.1 Gemmataceae bacterium
TTCAGCGAGGTCCCCGGAGAGACGCTCCTCGAACTCCTGGAGGCGTTCGTCCGAAACCTCCGCGCTCGGCATGTCGCCGAGCTGGTCCTGCAAGCCTTGCAAGCCGTGCCGCAGCTCTTGCAGCAACGGATGATTGCTGGCGTCGGCGAGCGGTTGCAGTTGGCCGATCAGGCAAGCGAGTTCCGTCCGGACCTCGCGATTGCTCGGCCGGGGATGAGGGATACGCGCGCCGCGCTCGGGCAGATGGCGGAGCCGGTGGCGAATATCGCCGAGCAGCTCAATCTTATCGCTCTGATCGCGCGGCACCAGCGACGCCACTTCGACAACCCGGCTGACCTCGGGGAGCTTCTCGAAGCGCTCCTTGAGCGCCAGGGTCTCTTCGGGCGTGGCGCGATAGCTGAGGGCATGCCAGCTGGCGCCGGCCGTGTGCTCAATCAGCGTCAGCTCCCATTTCACCGCATCGAGATCGCGTGCCTGCAAGTGAAGCAGGTTGTGGTCATAACCGAGCCGGCAGGCCATTAACGCGGCCACGGCTGTCAGCGCAATGCCTGTGCCGACAATCCAGCGCGGCTGGCTGGAAAGGCGCGGCAGCCAGCCGGCCTCAGTCGAAAGCGGAATGGTTGCCGCCACCGGGGCCTGGCGGCGGTCGAAGAGCATGAGCAGCGCGGGCAGCACGGTGAAGCAGGCCAGGGCGCACAGGAGCACGCCGCAGCCGGCAATCCAGCCAAGCTCGGCCACGGCTTGAAAATCGGCGAACATGGCCGCAAAGAAGGCCAGCGCCAGCGTCGTCGCCGCCGTCAGGTTGCCTACGGCCACATGCGTGGTCGTGTGCAGGAGCGCGCTGCGCACGTCGCAGCCGAGCCGCCTGGCTTGCTCATAACGCATCACCCAGAGGACGCCATAATCCCCCATGCCGATCAGCATCACGGCGAACGTGGCCGAGAGGATATTGAGATGTCCCACGGTCAGCGTCATCCAGCCCATTGACCAGGCCGTGCCGACCAGCAAGGTGCCGACTGTGAGCAAGGGATAGGCAATGCCCCGGTAGACGATAATGAAAAGCAAGGTCACGCCGGCAATGGCGAGCCAGGAGGCAAGTTGGGTGTCGTTCTGGGCGGCAGCCATCTCGTCGGATTCGAGCACCGGCAATCCGGTCAGGCCAAGGCGCAGATCGGGAAACGTGCCCTGAACTTCCGAGACGATCCCCCGCAGGGCAGTAACGCTTCGTTTCGCCGCCGTGAATGAACCGGCCTCTTGCACGGGCCGTGTCAGCAGGAAGGCGAGGGTGCCGTCGCCGCTGAAGAAGTACTGGGGCTCGGCAATGAGGTTTTGCTGCTGAGGCACCTGCGGCAACAGGCTGTGCCACGGATTGTGGTACTGGGCGGGATCGACGAGCGTCGCGGTGGCGGATTTGCTCAGGTTCAGCAGTTGCGTCAGGAATTGCTCGTCGGCGACCGTAAGCGGTTTGCCGGGCGTCAGCTTGGCGGCGCGGTCCCGCGCCTCGTGCAGCAACCGGTAGAGGTTAAGCGACTGCCAGGCGAGCGGTCCGACCTCCAGCAACAGCGACATGCTCCGCAAGTTGCCCTGGATTTGCTGGATTTGCTCCTTGGGCAGGTAGAGCAGGGCGCGATTCTGCAGGGAGCGCAGGTCAACCTTGTAGAACAGGCGATCGAACAGGTCCGGTTGCTGCTGCACCCTGGCCGCCAATGCCTCAAGGGCCTGTTGCATCTGCTGGCGGCTGGCGCCCTGGACGACCACGACGATGTCGTCGTCGTTACCGAATTCCGCCAGGTATTTACGCCAGCGTTCCTGGTAGTCCTTGTTGGGACTGATCAGGTCGTTTCGCTGGGTGCGGTATTCCAGAAAATGGCTAAAGGCATAGAGCGAACCCGCGGCCAGCAGCAAGGAGAGGGCAAGAACCAACCGGGGAAAATGACAGACGCCGCTAACCAGGCCGGCGAGCAGACGGGGAACGAGTCCCGACCCCCGTGGGTGATTTGTCACTTGCGGCTTAAGTCCCATCACGTCGCCGGCCTCCATGCCCTGCCCCGAAAGGAGGCGGGATTGTAGGCAAGCGGCCTGCTTCGTGCAAGACGAAGGAAAATACCTTGGCGGAAGCGCTTAGCCCGTTGAGGGGAGAATTCTTCCCATGGGCGAAAATGAGTTTGCCAGTTTGCCAACTGAGTTTGCCCTGGTTGGCAAACTCAGTTGGCTCTGTAAAAGCAAGCAGCAGTGAATGTTATGTCAGAAAAAAAATGAGTTTGCCAGTTTGCCACGCTTTTTGAGCCGGGGGGGCTGATGCGATCCGCCCGCCAATTTGCAGATGCCTCCGCCTAAGGATGCCTGCCAAACACATGGCAACCTGTGGCATTCTTCGAAAAACTTGCCGATTTTTTGCCGGAAGGTGCGGAATGCTATTGACGGTTCGCGCGCTTTGTGCATTGACCGTATCAAGATGGGCCAGGTGACCATCTTGGCATCTGTCGTCGTGGCAGTCTACAATTCAGGCAATCTATCCACTAAGAAAGGAGTTGCCGTGAGAATCTTTGCCTCGATAGCACTTTGTGCCATCATCCTGTCGTGCGAAGGCTGCGGATCGGGAACGAATCAAACGCCGCGACCCAGCACCTCGGGGGCGAGCGCTGCGGGTACCGGGGCGCCGGCCCCCGGCAAGGCGTTCCTGGACGAGAGAAGGGAGGTGCCGCCGCATCTGGAATGGAATCGAGAAGTGACTTCCCGCCAGGGCGGCCCTTTCAGTTTCCGGGTGGACTCCCAGGGTCCTTTTTCTGTCACGGTCGTGACCGACAGGGGCTACAAGGCGCTCAAGGGCGGCGATCAAAAGAGCTTCCAAAAGACGGATGTCCTGTTGACCGTCGATTCACAAGGCCCAACCTACGAGGGCAAGGTGACGGTTCCCGCGGGCTCCGCGCACTTCATTATAGAAAACCAGGCGGCCAAAAAAGTCGAGTTCCGTCTGCAATGTTTTGCGCCCAAGTAACAGGGGCTCGACGCTGAGCGGCTCAGGCATGACGAATGGCTGGTGCGTCCTGATGCCCTGGATCACGTTCACGGACCCGTTTTGTCCGTTATTCCTCATGCTCGGAGCGTTCCAAAGGTCGAGTTAGTAAAGATCCCCAACCCCGTAGAATTCATGCCCCAGCACTTTTTGGCACAATTCAACAAGCGCTGCATTAGCCCGGATCGGGGCATCTTTGCGCTCTGGAATACACTTTCCACAATCAATAACAATCGCGAACCGATAAATCGTGCCACCGCTTACCCAAGACTTTTCGCCGGTCCAACCGTCGCGGACCATGACTCGGACGGACGAAGGATCGAATACCGCCGAACATCGTGGACACTGAATCCTGATGCGAGATGCGTAGAACACATCGGGGTCCGCGGCAAACTCCAGCGACTCACCGCAGGCGCAAACGATTTCCTCAGACCCAATCAATTCAGAAGCATGCTGTACGTATTCACCGCTCAGATGGATTTGGATTTCGTAGTACGGGTCGTGCGGCGGGCCCGAGTCGCTGATAAGCGGATATTGCAGCCCAAATTGATCACCGTGGTCAACGGGGAATTCGAGCTTTAGATCGCCAGCCATTTGTTCCCGAAACCACTCGGGGGTTAATGAGCGAGGCACCGAGGCGAATCCGGGGGATAGCCGAATATGGGCCCAGATGTCAGCGGCTTCTTCATACGGGATTCCATTGATTAGAGCCATCTTCTTCAGCGCGTCCGAGTCAGGCGCGGCGATCCAATGGTCCATGGACCACGCTTCAACGAGCCCAGCTAACTGTTCCGCACTTGGTCGGAAAGAATTAGGGCGAGGGATCAGATAATGGCAATACTCGACGCCCATTGTGCATCTCGCAAATGTCGAACCATGACAATCCGACGTGACCGCAGCGGTCGGCAAGGCGTTGAAGCCCCAAGACCCAAGACGGAAAATGCTGCGTTGGTCGGGCGCAGCGCCTGCTCACCCGCCGGGCGGCTCTTCGCCTGAGTCGGCGGACCACTCCATGACTGCCCGCTGCTCGTCGGTGAGGTTGTACCGCATACACCAAATGGCAACTTTGTCCTCGCCCAAGAGACCCGGCCGGCCGAAATACGTGCGCGGTAGAGTGAGGTTGCTGTAGTCGGCGTCTTGCAGCAACTGGCGAAAGAACGAGAAGCCAAGTTCCGTGTCATCGTGATTAGGCATCTGAGGCGGCACGAACGGCTTGCCCTCTGCGGTGCGTGGCATCGTGGTGCCGTCCATCTCCAAGTAACGCCAAGTCTCATCGAGTGAACGACGCCGCTCCACGATGCCCTCCGCAGCGAATGACCAAGATTAGTTGCTGGATGCCCAACAATTTCCAGGCGACCGTCGATTAAACTGCGTCCTCTTCCTCCAGCCTTCTGGGGCGTATGTCCGCATACCATGATCTTACCTGAATCATGGGCAGGCGGATCATTGAACGATTCCCAGTACAGCATGAAATCCGGTTGCTCCTCCAGCGGGCAGTCGGGATAAGCGTTCGCATGGACGAAGAAGTGCCTCGGCGTTTCGAACCAGCCGCGCGTGTCGTCCTCAAAGAACTGCCAGTGAGCATCCGGCACATCGATAAGGCGCCCGGCATCTCCAAAGGGCGAATAGGAGGCCAGGGTCGCATCTCCGCCGTACTCCATCCAGCGCTGGAAGGCATCCGTGCTCTCGCGAGCTTGCAGCATCATCAGCTCATGATTGCCACGCAGCGCCACGAGCTTTCCCCGGCGCTGGCAGGCGATGAGCCAGTCGAGCACCGCGCAGGAATCGGGACCACGATTGAAGTAATCCCCGAGCGTGATAATAATGTCCTCGGGCTGGAACGGCACCGAGGCAGCCAGGGTCGTGAGTGCCTGGAAGCAGCCATGGATGTCGCCAACTGCCAGATAGCGCACGACGCCACCTCTCGTCGCTAAACCACCAATTTCAGTCCCCGGTAATCTGCATACATGGACGACGCTCCGGGTGGCCGAGCAATCAAGATAGTTTACCAGACCAAACTGCAGCGGCTTTGTTGTTTCGCAGCCACCGCGATCAAAGGTGGTAATCGACCGCAGTAAGCAACGGGTCTTTAGCCGTCTTATTCAGAAGCTGCTTTGCTTCATCAAAGCTTTGGGGCTCGTGCCACTGGCCGTCAGCAACGACTGCGAACGCGAAGTGCTCGCGCAGCGCGTCGACATCGACCTCTGATCGGCGCGCCTGCGTCGTGCGTGCCTTGGCGCCGAGCAACCGCAGAAGCCCAGGGCGCGGTTGCGGCAGCTTCAAGGGCTTTCCGAAGCCGCCGCCGATCTCGCACCAGTCGAACTGCCCTTCTCCTTCGGTGCCGTCCTCGCGATAGATGCAGTGCGATTGCATCTGCGATTCCCAGTCCTCACCGACGACAATGACGAGCCCGTGTGCCATGTTAACGCTCAGGCCAAGTGCCGAGTGAGAACGTATCGCCCTACCTGGAAGGCGGCTACCGCCGCTGGGTCGGCGGCTCGCTCATGTGTCGTACTCGCCGCTACTTGCCGGCGACGGATGCCAGAGCGACCTTCGCCATATGTTCTGCTGCGTATGTCGACGTGGGATCCAGGGCAAGGTCACCCAACAATCGAATCGCACCATCATGATCCCCTTTCCGGTCGAGAATCAAGGCCTTGTTAATCTGCAGAATTCCCTTCGTCTCGCCGTCGGGGTTTGCTGCCAGGCCCTTGTCGATGGCGGTGCCCTTCACCGTGTCGTCGTCCGAGAGGACCGCGAGTTCCTTCCAAGCTGGTGCGAAAGCCGGCGCCCGCTTGACTAACTGCCGCACCGTTTTGGCCCTTTTCTCGGAGTCGTTCATCCATTCCAAGGACAGGTACGTCAAGTACGTCCCGGCGGGCAAATCGCCCTTCTCTTCTCGAACGAGAGCGTCAAGAGCCGTGATGGCCGTGAAGAACCCGCGCGGCGCCAGCTCGAGCGTCTTGCGGTAGTGCTTCCTCGCGTTTTCCGCGTCCTTCATCAGCAGGTAGGTGAACGCCATGTCGTAGACGGGGTGAGGCCATTGCGGGGCCAGATGGGCTGCCTGTTCCAAGAGAGCGATGGCCTTCTTGTAGTCGCCCGATTCGCCTGCCTGCCTCGCCTGCTTGTGCAATGATTCGGCCTCGGCGGGCACGTTCGACTTACCGAGAATCTCATATCGAAAGGTCCCTGTCAGTCCGCGCAGTTCGTTCATCGTGATGGTTCGGCCGTCGGCGCCACGGAAAACAACCACGGTAGACTCCTTCGGCGTCTCGCTTTGGCTGCGATTGCAACCAGCGGACGCGGCAAGAACCGCAAGCAGCAGCACGACAGTGTTCGCAAGCCGCATCGATCCCTCCGCCTCACCTGTGTCGTGTGTCGAACGCTGATGCCATGCTTTCCGCCTCCGCCGCCTCACGCTGCAGCGGCTCCTTAGGCGGGGTTCTCGCCATTGCCCGCCGTAGCGGCTGGTGAGAAGTTGAACCTGAAAACGCTAATTGCCATCACGGCCACCTGGAGATGCCGTGCAGCTACGGGTTCAGCGCTGCCACTGTGTCAAGTGCCTGAACGACGGCTCTTGCAGAACCGCAGCAAACCTCATGTTCCAATCGGCGACCCAGCCACGAGCGGCCTCTTGCTCCCGCAAGTCCGGCTGATGGGCGAGAGCCTTCTCCAGCGCCTCGGCCGCCAGGGGCAGTAGCTCGGGGTGCAGGATCGGATGGCCCGGCGACCATTCGAAATCTTGCAGTTCGCGCTCGCCTGTGGCGAAGGCGATATACTGGTCTGCCTTGAGAAGACACCAAAACGCCGCCGGGCCGAGACCTTCCGCGATACAGCCGTCGCAAGCCGCGATAAATCCCGCCAGGTCGTGACCGAACGCATTCGACGCATACATGCCGGCGAGCCGGAACTGTTCGCGGGGGTTGCGGGCAAGGTCAAGCTTCGCCGCCTCAAACGACTGCGCGTCCTTGCCCCACCAGTTGTACCCCTGGGCGAGCAGTTGCAACTCCTCGGACGATAATTCCG
>DASZFN010000098.1:0-3771 GCA_035939715.1 Gemmataceae bacterium
GTGAACGTCTTGTTGGCGTTGCCGCCCAGGGTCGTGATCGCGCCGATGCAGACCACGATGATCAGGGCCAGCATGACGGCGTATTCGACTGCGGTCGGGCCGTCTTCGGCTTTCAGGAAATTCATCACAAATTGATTGAGCTTCTGCATTGCTTCTCCCTTAAAGAATCAGGCGTGCCCCAGGGCACGTCCCTGGAAACAAGAACCACAAGGAACCCGTTTCAGCTACCGACGTTGACGGCGGAGCCGACGGTGGTGAAGGTCTTGTTGGCGTTGCCGCCCAGGGTCGTGATCGCGCCGATGCAGACCACGATGATCAGGGCCAGCATGACGGCGTATTCGACTGCGGTCGGGCCGTCTTCCGCCTTCACGAAATTCACCACGAACTGTCCGAGCTTACGCATGTGCCTTTCTCCTTCTCTGTTGTTCAGAATTGGACAAACGAAATAGCAGACCACATAAAACGCATTCGAGACGCTTGCAACCGCCGAGGCGGTCGCAGTCAGGCCGGCCGGCTCACGAACCCACCGAGGTATTCAGCGCGACGTTGCTGTACACCTTGTTGGCGTTGCCGCCCAGCGTGGTGATGGCGCCGATGCAGACCACGACGATCAGGGCCAGCATGACGGCGTACTCAACCGCGGTCGGGCCATCTTCCGATTTCACAAACTGCACGAATCGGTCATACCACTTGTTCACGAAAGTCCCCTTTCTTCAGTCAAGCCCTAAACGATAACGCTGCACGCTGCCTCTTCACTCCGCATGCATGGGGATAAAAATTATCATGCCTCGCAGGGATGCAGATCCAGGAGCATGTGCGGAGCCGCTGCCTGTCCTCGTTGCGTGGGCCGATCGCAGCGAAGACCGTGCCTTCGTGGCTCGTGAGGGGGTGCTCTCTTGAGGATGAAGAGGTCAGATTCCTGTGTGTCTCGCGGCGGCGTGACACGTCAGTTTTTTCATTGCTGCGTGCATCTCTCATACCGCCCGTCACAAGAACCCTAGATCGGGGGGAAGGGGGTGTCAAATTCCCACCAAGGATTTCTTCATGTTTTGGGCATTTTCGCGGGCGAAACCGTTGATTGACAGGCGCTTTTTCGCGTGCCGGCACAAAAAACGCTGCCACATTTCGACCGGTACTTCTTGATTGCGAGACGAGCGCCTCAAGGATATTATCAGGCCCAATTCGTTGATCCGGCCCGAAACACCTGGAGAGAAACTGTGATCAAGACATTCTCAGGCGTCTGCAACGCGCTCGTCGCGATCATTCTTATTGCATCGGCGGCCTCCGCATCCGGTTTCGCCCCTGACACCGCTCTCCAGGTAGTTGTCAGGAAGGATGTCCTTGTCCCCATGCGCGACGGCGTCCGCCTGGCGCTCGATCTCTACCTTCCGGCGCGTGACGGAAAAGCGGTCGATGAACGCCTGCCGACCTTGCTTGCCCGGACGCCTTACAACAAGAGCGGCACAGCGGCCGAGGCCCGCTGGTTCGCGGACCGCGGCTACGCCGTGGTCGTCAACGATGTGCGCGGCCGTTATGCCTCGGAAGGTGACTGGCGCATGCTCGTGGACGATCCCAACGACGGCTACGACCTGGTGCAGTGGATCGGCAAGCAGCCCTGGTGCAGCGGCAAGATCGGCACCTTCGGCACCAGCTACGTCGGCGGCACACAGCACGCGCTGGCCTGCGCCCGGCCGCCCTATCTCGCCTGCATGATTCCGGTCGATTCCGTCTCCAACACCGGTATCGCCGGCATCCGCCACAGCGGCGCCTTTGAGCTGCGTTTCATGAACTGGATCTTCACCATCGGCGCTCCCAATGCCCGCGCCGCCCTGGCCGACCCGGCTTTGAAACAGGCTCTGGAGCAGAACGGCAAGCTCATGCCGCAGCATCTGCTGCATCTGCCCATTCGCCCAGACACGACCCCCTTGAAGCAAGTGCCGGAGTATGAGCGTTGGCTGATCGAAGTGATGCGGCATGGGGACAATGACGCCTACTGGAAACAGCCGGGATACTCGGTGATCGATAACGTCGAGCGGTACGCCGACATTCCGGTCTACCACGTCACCGGCTGGTACGATTCCTGGTGCCGACAAAACGTGCTCAACTGGCAGGTGCTATCGAAAGCTAAGCAGTCCCCGCAACGGCTCATCATCGGCCCGTGGACGCATGGGGCCCAGGGCCGCAATGTGGCGGGAGAAGTCGAATTTCCATCGGAAGCCGCCCTGGCCTTTAATGAATGGCGCTTGCGCTGGTTCGAGCGCTGGCTCAAGGATATCGACAACGGCGTGGACCGGGAAAAGCGCGTTAAGCTGTTCATCATGGGTGGCGGCGACGGCCGGAAATCCAGGGACGGAAGGCTTCGGCACGGCGGGCACTGGCGTGACGAGCAAGCATTTCCCCTGGAGCGCACGCAGTTCACGCCCTACTACCTTCATGCGAATGGCGAGTTAAGCCCGCAAGTGCCGGCGGCGGCGACGGCGCAGACGACTTTTCGCTTCGATCCAGCTAACCCGGTGCCGACCATAGGCGGCAATCTTTCGTCAGTCGGCGGCATCCTCGATGCCGGGGGCTTCGACCAGCGCTGCAGGGCGAGTACCCTGTTCGCCAGGGATCAGCTTCCGCTTTCCGAACGCCGCGATGTCCTGGTGTTTCAAACAGCCCCGTTGAACGAAGATGTCGAGGTAACCGGACCTGTGGTGGTGCATCTCTTTGTGTCCTCATCAGCCCTGGACACCGACTTCACCGCCAAGCTGATCGACGTCCATCCACGCAGCCCCGATTACCCGCTTGGTTTCGATCTGAACATCGGCGATTCCATTACGCGCATGCGCTATCGCAATTCGCTGGAAAAAGCTGAATTGATGGAGCCGGGTAAGATTTATCCGGTGGCGATCCATCTCTATCCAACCGCGAATGTCTTTGCGCGCGGCCACCGGATTCGACTGGACATCTCCAGCAGCAATTTTCCGCGCTTTGATGTGAATCCGAATTCCGGCGAGCCGCTGCAACAACACCGGCGCATGCTGCCGGCCGACAACACGGTGTACCACAATGGTGCGCATGCTTCGCATGTAATGCTGCCGATCATCCCGGAAAAGCGTGTTCGCTAGTTTTGGATTGCACCTTTGAACAAGGTATAACTGGAGAATGGTGCTGATGTCCTTTCCTGAAGACTCGCCCGTGCCGGCGGCGCGGTTGCGGGCGATGCAAATTATTGCCGGCACCCTTATTCTTGGGGTTGCCATAACGCTAACAGTCTTTGTGGTGCTACGCGCTCTAGGCAACCCACAGCCCCCGCCACAGGTTCCCATCCTCACTTATGTGGGCGTCGGCTTCGCCTTGATTGCCGTGATCGCCCATTTCATCGTGCCGCGCAGCCTCCCGAAAAATTCCGCCAGCCGCATGCAATGGGACAATGAGCCTGTTTTTTCCACGGCACCAGCAGATCCAGAGCGATCGCCCGGCAGCCGGGAATTATCCGGGTTGGCTCTTTACCAGACGCGCATGATTATCGGCATGGCGCTTCTGGAAGGAGCCGCATTTTACCAGGGCATCGCCTATTATCTGGAAGGGCAGCCGCTGGCCCTTGGCCTGGGTTGCTTGCTCCTGCTTGGGCTGATCGTGCAATTTCCCACGCGCAGCCGCGTTGAGCGATGGCTGGAAAATCAGGAATAGCAGCGGTAGGAAGGATGGCCATGAAACCCGTGAACGCCAACGTGTTGAGCCTGCTCTGGCACGATGAGGATGCGCGCGAAGTGCGGCTGCGTGAAG
>DASZFN010000099.1:0-3308 GCA_035939715.1 Gemmataceae bacterium
ATGCTGGGCGTGACCATATTTGGCATCTTTTTCACGCCTGTGTTTTACGTGGTCATCCGCTGGTTTAGCGGGCAGAGCGCCGCCGCGCCCGCACCCGGCGTCAGGAAAGATCCAGGCGCAGGCCAGGCAACGGTTCACGGCCCGATTGTCGTGCAGCAGGTCGTCGAGTCGGATGACCATGCCAAGACGCCTGTCGAAATCGAGTGAGATGGCAACTCAAGGCGAGACAATTCTTGGCAATCAAGGTGTCCCAACACCCGCACGCGGGCGCCGGCTACGTGGGGCGCTGCTTCTCGTCATGGGATGCCTGGCTATCCTGTCACCTTTCCTTGTCGGCACCCTGGCACTCTTCCTGGTCGGATTGCTCCTGATCGTATGTGGGGTTCTGGAGATGCTGGAGACATTCCAGGCCCTCGACGAGGCCAAATTGCGCTCGGCCTACCTCAGCGGCATCCTGGCGATCCTGGCCGGCATTCTGCTGCTGGCACAGCCGCAACTGATCCTGAGAGGACTTGCTTTATTCCTGGCAGGATCGTTCCTCATCGATGGAATCGGCAAGATCGTCGCCGCACTGAAAATGCGGGCGAACGGTAGCTCCTGGAAATGGACGTTCGGCAGTGGGCTGATCAACTGCATCCTGGCTCTGGTGCTGGCTGCCCGCTGGCCCATCGGCGGCCAGGCCCTGGTGGCGTTCCTGGTGGCCATTCGCATGCTCCTGGCAGGCTGGTCGATGCTCCTGGGCCGCGACAACAGGCCCAGGCCAGTGGCAATGCCCGTGGATGCGCGGCATCCGGACGCTCGGCTGCGTCTTCCCGCTCACCAGGAATTCAGCAAGCTACAGGCATCTCTGAACCTGGAAGTAGAGGCCCGACGCCGGATTGACGTCGCCTGGTGCTGGACCTTCGTGATCGTATTCTTCGCCATCCATATCGGGCGCATGCGCGTGGAATGGAATCTTGTCGGCATGATTTCTCCCCTGGTCGCCGTTCTGGGCGATGTGGGGACCGCCCTGCTCGTGGCCTTTGGCATTATTCTTCCCTGCCGGCTGACCTGGCGGAAGTTGACGCGTCCTCTGGAGCGACGCGGCTGGGAGCGTGCCCTGGCCCGGATCGACCAGAACCTTGGACCTGGTCTGATCGGCAGGCTGTACGGGGGCTGGCTGGCGCGGCGCTTGCGCTTCTCGTGGCGGGTGGCCAGGATGCGTTATTCCCCCCGCGCCGCCCTGCGCTGGGGCCTGATCGTTGGTTTGCCGCTGACCGCCATCCTGATTGCCGTCAATCCCATCTGGGGATTCAGCTGGTTTTTCAACAGCGAGAGCTGGGCCGCCGGGGTCTGGGACCACTGGGCCGCCGCACGCGCCGACATCTGGCGCGAACAAATGGTCCTGGCTGTCGAGAAGCGCTACCGGGAACTGAACATGAGCGATGAGCGCCTTTTCCAGGTCGCGCCCGAAGGGGTCGCCGGCAAAACCGACTTCAGTTTCCTGGTGTTCGGCGATACCGGCGAAGGCGGGGCCGCCCAGCACAGCCTGCGCGATCAATATTTGCTCCTGGGCCAACGGCCGGACGTGAAGTTTCTGGTCATTTCCTCGGACGTGATCTATCCCTCCGGCGCCATGTTGGATTACGAAGCCAAGTTTTATGTTCCCTTCAAGGGGTTCACCAAACCGATCTACGCGATCCCGGGCAATCACGACTGGTACGATGCCCTGGAAGGCTTTGCCGCCAATTTTCTGGAGGCCGACGCGGCCCGAGCGAGCATGCACGCGCGCGTGGTGACGGACAAGCGCTTGACGACCACGACCGGGAAGCGCATCGATGGCATGATCCGCGAAGCCGCGCGTTTACGCCAGGAATTTGGCGTGAGTACCGGCTGGCAGCGCGGCCCCTTTTTCGAGGTCCAGGCGGAGCGCTTCGCCCTGATCGCCGTCGATACCGGCGTCCTGCGCCGTGTAGAAACCGAACAGTGGCAATGGCTGAAGGCCGCCCTGGAGCGTTCCCGGGGCAAATTCACGATGGTCATTCTGGGCCATCCGCTCTACGCCGGCGGCCGTTACCAGGGTGGGAGTGAGGAGCTCATTGCGGGAGAATGGGAAGAAGGGTCCTTCGAGTCCGCGGGCCAGCGTGTAGGTGTGGACACGGCGCCCTTTGCCGCGATACACCGGTTGCTCCGCGAACATCAGGTAGAGGTCGTCATGGCCGGCGACACGCATTACTTCGAGTATTACCAGGAGCCGTACGAGGCCGCCGGGGCGACGCGCATCATGCACCACTTCGTCAATGGCGGCGGCGGCGCGTACCTGAGCATCGGCACGCCCCTTGATTGGCCGAGCCGGCCTGCCCTCGCGGACGGCGCCTACTATCCGCGGAAGGACTTTCTCATCGCCAAACTGGACCGTGAGACGCCGGCCTGGAAATGGCCGCTGTGGTCCTGGGTGAAGCACCTTCACGGCTGGCCCCTCACGGCGGAATCCATGGCCGGAGCCTTTCTTTACAGCCAGGCTCCTTATATGCAGAGTTTCGTCGAAATCCGCGTGGAAAACTCCAAGGACCGCGTGCGCCTGATCGCCCACGGGGCGAACGGTCCTCTCCGCTGGCGCGAACTGGAGACCTTTGGCGCGCCGATGCCGATTGGAGCGACCGGGGACGACATTGTGGAGTTTGTCATCGCAATGCCAAAGCAGGCCCGCGGATAAGGGGACAGGACTCTTGGCTTTGTGCGAGTTTGGGAGTCCTGCCCCCTTATCCGGATACCCGAGTTGGAGAACCGTATGTCCAAGCAGCAGTCAGAAGAAACCCCGCCCCGGATGAAGCGCAGGAAATACGAGAAGGAGCTGCGGAAACTCCAGGAGGAACTGTGCCTGCTGCAACAGTGGGTGGTGCACGCGGGGCTCCGAGTCATTGTCGTCTTTGAAGGGCGCGATGCGGCGGGCAAGGGCGGCACCATCAAGGCGCTCATGGAGCGCGTTAGCCCGCGCGTCTTTCGCTTGGTGGCATTACCGGCTCCCTCCGACCGGGAAAAGACCCAGCTCTATGCGCAACGCTATATTCAGCATTTCCCGGCAGGCGGCGAGGTCGTCATCTTTGACAGGAGCTGGTACAACCGTACCGGCGTCGAATACGTGATGGACTTTTGCACCAAGGACCAGTACAGGGTTTTCGTGGAGACCTGTCCCAAGTTCGAGAGCCACATCGTTCAGTCGGGAATCATCCTAATCAAGTTCTGGCTCGAGGTCGGTCCCGAGGAACAAGAGCGGCGCTTTGAAGCGCGCATCAGGGATCCCCTCCGCCAGTGGAAGCTGAGCCCCA
>DASZFN010000100.1:0-2639 GCA_035939715.1 Gemmataceae bacterium
CCACGATCTGCGACTGCAGATCGGCGAACAGTACCTGAACGGTGTTGGGATCGAGCATCATCACGGCAACCCTCAGGCAGCATGAGCGTGGACTTGTGCAGATGCGCTCAGCCACCGGCGGCAATACGCATCAAGCTGCCGGCTCCATGCGTGCTCGCCGCTGGCGAAACCGACATAGCCATCCGGGCGCACCAGGAAGACGCCGTTCGACCGACCGAAAACTGCCTGAAATCGCTCGCGGGCCGTTTCCGGAGGAGGCGCCAGCTCGACAACGCCAATGAGGTGGCGCCACGGCTGCACGGCGTCGTACAGATCGGCAGGGGCCGCTGCCGACTCTGCGAAATGCACGGCCAGGAGCGAGAACCGGGACGGATCGAGCAAGCTGAATAGTGTCCGTTCCTGCCACCCGGCACCACCTTCGCTGCGATATCGCACCGGCAGGTCCGGCAAGCGGTCTCCGGCATGCAGCCCCTCCTGCAAGTAGGTGGCCGAGAGCGGACTGCCCCGATAGCCGATCGCAAGCTGGCCCATCCGAGTAGCCATGGTGTCCTGGACCTTCCCGGCTTCTTGAGCCCAGGGGCCGACCTGCTTCTCGGAGGCAATCACGTTCGTCATCCCCTCCGTGTGGGCCAGCACGTCCCGTATCACGGGCAGCCGCTCCTGCTCGTACGTGTCGAGCAACGCGGGGGGCGCCTGCCCCTTGAGCACCAGGGCCAGCTTCCAGGCCAGGTTGATCATGTCCTGGATGCCCGTGTTCATGCCCTGAGCGCCAGCCGGGCTATGGATGTGGGCCGCGTCCCCGCCTAGCAGCAGGCGGCCAACCTTCAGGCGCGCCACCATCCGGCTGTTGATGCGGAACCACGAGCTCCAACTCATGTCCCGGAACCGCGCCGGGATGGGCGAGCGCTGGTCGTAGATCGCTTGCAGCTCCGCGAGCGCCGGTGCCGTGTCCTTGCTTGGCCGGCTGAGCGGGTTGCTGGCCATCAGGCGGAAGCGCCGGTTGCCCAGGGGGAACAGGCCCAGGAAGCCGTGCGCGGAGGAGAAGATGTGCAGATCGGTCTCCGCGAGCTCGCCATCGATGTGCAGGTCGCCCAGAGCGTATTGCTCGTCGCGCGTCTTGCCCTCGAACGGAAGGTCGAGGGTGGCCCGGACGGTGCTGTGCGCGCCCTCGGCGCTGATGAGCCAGGGCGCTTGCGCCTGCTCCAGCCGGCCGTCGGCGTAGCTTAGCACGACCCTCACCGGGTTCGGGTCCTGGGAGAGCACGTCCTGCGCCAGCCCAACGAGTTCGACGCCGCGTTCGATCCGGACCCCCTGCTTCTCGACCGCCGTGCGCAGGATGCGTTCGGTCTCGGCCTGCGAAATGAAGAAGAGGTAGTGATAGCGGCTGTCGATCCGCGTGAAGTCGAGGCGAAAGATGCGTTTGCCTCCACCATAGAAGCTGGCGGCAAGGCCGGGGTTGCCAAGCCGGACCATCTCGTCCGTCAGGCCGCGCAGCTCGAGCAGCTCCAGCGTGCGCGCCTGCACCCCGACGGCACGGGAAGTCGTTGCGGGGGCGGCCTGCTTGTCGATAATGCGTAACGGGACGCCGAGACGGGACAGTTCCAGCGCGGCCGTCAGTCCGGTCGGTCCGGCGCCAACGATCAGGATGGGTTTGGTCATGGTTGCTGCACCTTTTTTATGCCAGCGATCAACTCAGCGAATAAGTTCCGGGACCCGCCACGACGATCTCGTGTTGCTGGGCAGGCACCGGGCAGTAACGTGAATGGGGACGATCGATCATATTCACGGTCTCTCCTCCAGCGCCGTTTGCCGGATGACCGCTTCAACACTTAAGCTCTGAAATCTGTTAAGGCCTTAGCCGGCCCTGAAAAGACCTGAAAACTTCTGCGCCGAGTGCTATATTGGCGGACCGATGAATACCGGCTCCCATACACCGGCGAGCATGAGCTTCGGTCGTTTCCAGATTTCGCCGCACCGCTGGGAGTTCCTTGCCGACGGACGACCAGTCCAGATCGGCGGGCGCGCTGTTGTGCCGCGGTAAGTCATTCGCAATCTCGCATTAATTTCTTGCGCGAGATGTGCGCCTCACCGAGGCCAGTCGCTCTTCTCGTCGCGAGAAACTCGATGCAGATCATCAATCAGAGCTTTCGCGTTAGCAAGATCAGTCGTGCCGAACCCCTCTGTGAACCGGTTGTAAACTGGTTTGATGACGGCAATCGCTTCAGCGCAACGGCGCTGATCGCGCAGCAGGCGGGCGAGGCTCGTCGCGGCTCGCAGCTCCCATGAGAGGGCGCCTTGCCGGCGCGCCCAGTCGATCGCTTCCCGGAAGCAATCTTCGGCCTTCGCTGTGTCAGACTCTTTACGCAACATCAGGTCACCTTTGAGGCGAAGCAGTTCAGGGAACAGCCACCGATCGTTGGTCTGCTCGCATCGCTCGATCGCCTGCTCGGCCATGGTCAATCCATCAGCAATTTGGCCGGTACGGCCCAAGGTTTCTGCAATGTCGATCTGGAACTTAACGTGGTCGAAAGCCGGCAGCGACTCGCCCAATCCGTCAAAACCGGCGCGCAACAGACGCAATCCACCAACAATTTCACCGCGACTAACCGCAAGCAGTGCCTCAAACATACGGGCTAACT
>DASZFN010000101.1:0-4593 GCA_035939715.1 Gemmataceae bacterium
TGAACCGATCGAAAAGGAGGAGCATCTTGCCCTTGTGGTCTGTGTTCCATCCTTCGATCGCCATGCGGACCGGCAGACCGCTCTTTGGGTCGACCCAGACCTTGGCGGATTCGCCTTCCTCGATCTTGCCCTTGGCGCCGAAGAAGTCCAGCTTCTTGAGACGGTAAACCTGTGTCTTGCGCCCATCCAAATCCTCGAAGCCGACCCGCTGTGCATCCTGGTCTTTCAACCGCCGTAACTGATCGATGGGGTTGACAAACCCCTGCGCCACCTTGTCGTCGATCGGCCGCCACTCGGCGATCTTGCGCACGAAGTCGAGCTGCAGGGATTTCTTTTCTTTCATGTCGGCGATGACGGCCAAGAGGACTGGTTCCGGGGCGCGAAACGACGGCTGGATGCCGGGCAGCTCCATGCGTAGGCCGTCATCTTGCATGAACCATTGCTGTTTCAATTCCGGTGCTTGGGGAGTCAGCTTCTGGGTGCAGGTGAAGCTCACGGACTTGGCATTCTTGACCTTCGTGACGACGTCGCCAAAGGCCAGGGAGGCGCTATGGTCCATCAGCAGCAAAAACGCGCCGACGGCGAGCAACACCGCGGCTGCCGTGGCTAACGAGCCGTAACGTGCGATCCGTACCATGATGATTCTCCTTCGTTCTAGCCGGAGGGCCTCCGGCGAAACCTTTGTTGTTTGCAACGCCGCGATGGTCGAGGCCACCAGTTGCGCTGGAGGGCCCTCGGGCGTGGGATGATCCCGCAACGCCGTTGCAGCTTGATCGAGCAGGTCCGGGGTCGGATGGCTGTTAGGTCCCGTCATCACTGCGCCTCCCTTTGTCGACGCGCGGCGGCCGGCTCGTGCGACCGCAGGCGTTCCCGCAATGTGGTTCGTGCCCGGTTCAACAACACGCCCACGTGGTTGACCTTGAGACCCAACTGCTGGGCAATCTCCTCGTAACGCCAGCCTTCCAGGCAAGCCAGACAGAAGACCTGAGCCTGGCGGGGGTCTAGTTCCGCGAGAGCGCCACGCAACTGGTCAGCTAGCTCGCTCGCCTCCGCGGCTCGGTCGGGTCCGGGCGTTTTCACCGACACGCAAGCATCCGAGAGCAGGGGCTGAAGCCGATTGGCGTCCCGCTGCCTTTGCCGAAGCAGCTCCAGCGCCCGGGCCGTCGCCAGCCGTCCCAACAACCCTGCCCAGTGGCGAACCGTTTCGGTGCGCGACAACTCCAGGGCGGAGACAAACGTTCGCTGAAAGCAATCGGCGGCGTCGGCATCGTGGTGCAGCAGCCGATGGGCGGTCCGCCAGACTATTGGGCCGTACTCCCGGACAATTTGCGACCAATCCGTCATGTGGCTTACTCCGCGAACGCTTCGCGCTTCCACTTGTAAGTCGATGCAAGTCGCCGGTTTCTTACAGAAAAACGTACAACGGAGGGGATGCCCAATAGCATTTGCGTAATCGCTGCCGCCCAGGTGCCCGAGGGCGCGCAAAGCGTGATGCGGAACCTGCCAAGCTATTACAGCTATAAGATTGCCTACGGCCAGCCCGTGGCGGAAGCGCTACGCCAGGGCGGGGCCCCCTCGTTGCTCGACATGTCCCTGCCCGAAATTCTCCGACTCGCTGCCAAGGCGCTGGACAAGCACGTCCGCGACCTGGTGGTCATGACGCTGGACCGGCCGAGGCACGCCGACATCGTTCGCGCCGTGCGTCAGACCGGCGCCGGCCTACGCATGATCTCCGATGGCGACATCACTGCGGCCGTGGCACCCTCGCTCCCGGGCACCGGCGTGGACCTGTATGTGGGCGCCGGCGGCTCTCCCGAAGCGGTCCTTGCCGCGGCGGCGCTGAAGTGCCTGGGCGGCGACATGGAGGTGCGCATGTGGTTCCACGAGCAGGCTCACCAGGCGGAAGTCGCGGCCCAAGTTCCGCCCGAGGACCTCCAGCGCATTTTCCGTATCGATGATCTGGTTGTGGGCGAGAGCGCTCTGTTTTATGCCACGGGCATTACCGACAACGCCCTGGTGCCGGGGATCAAGGTCATCGGCCACAGGGCCGAAACCCATTCAATCCTCATGCGCGCCCGCAGCCGGACCGTTCGCCGCATCCACGCCAGCCATAACCTGGATCACAAGATTATCCCACTGCGCTCCCGGCCTGCCTGACGCCGTCGCCATGAGTGAGGACCTCACTCCCGAGATCAATGCCGGCCTGTTGCACGCCCTTACGGTCCAGCATCGGGTGGGATGTCGAGTCGGGCCGAAGGCCTGGAAGGATACCGGCCACTTTCCCCCGGCAGATAGTCGATCCCCCGGTAGAACTCGCGAATGCGAACGCCTTTGCCGCCCCGCGGCCCATGGACCACCTCCGCGAAGGGGTCCTCGGCCTCCGTGGGTTTGGTGAGCTGCGCGGCGGCACGCTGCGCAGCCTCAACATCCGCGAAGGGCCCGTGCCATTTGCTAGCGGCCCCAAACGCTTCCTCGGTACGGACCCACCATGCGCTCATAACTCGCTCCTGTTTTTTATCGGCTGGGACCGGTTTGGTTTAGCGGTGAAGGAGCACGTCCAGTCTCTACCGATTCTAGCAGTCAGGGAGTCCTGATGGAGCGCATCTAGGCGGACCAAAAAGCCCGTTTTTCGGGTTCTGACCGTTAATCTCTGGGCGTTACTGACTATACTTCTCCCTGACATGATGTCACGGAGGATTCCTCTTGAGCGACCGAGAAGGACGAGTGGCAGACGCTCGGCCCGTGCGACGTTCCGACCAAGGGTGAGCCGCGGATCGGCATGATGACCGGCTACGCTCCCAAGAACCCGGAACACTTCTCTCGCTTCAGCGGTTTCCGCGTCGTGCAGACGGCGAACTGAAGGCGGGGCTACCTACTGGAGGCTGCCGATGTGCGAACTGATCATCCTGGTAGCGGCTTGGTTCCCTCCGGCCCCCAACGAGGCGCCAGCCTGGCCCCAATTTCGTGGACCGGCCGGGGCCGGGGTAGCGTCAGACGATGC
Organism: Gemmataceae bacterium; assembly: GCA_035939715.1. GTDB lineage: Bacteria > Planctomycetota > Planctomycetia > Gemmatales > Gemmataceae > DASZFN01. Next base: position 3,002 of record DASZFN010000101.1, read on the forward strand.
GCAGCCGCCGACGCAGATCGGCCCGGACACGAACCTAAAATGGAAGGTGGCCGTGCCGCCAGGCGCCTCATCGCCCGTGGTTGCGAGAGACCGGATCTTCATCACCGCGTTTGAGGACGGCAAGCTCTTCACGATCGCCTACCGCCAGGCTGATGGCGCGGAACTGTGGCGAAAGCAAGCCCCGGCTGCGAAGATAGAGCCGTTCGAGAAGACCGAGGGAAGTCCCGCCGCCAGCACTCCGGCGACGGACGGCGAGCGCCTGGTTGCCTACTTCGGCTCGTACGGTCTGATCTGCTACGACACTGCGGGGAAGGAACTCTGGAAGCACGAACTGCCGGCCGGGGAGACATTCCAGGGCTTCGGCACAGGTTCCTCCCCGGTGATCACCGGAGGACGAGTTGTCCTCCTCCGCGACCTGGAACGGGCTGGCCGGCTCTTATGCCTGGACATGACCACCGGAGCGCGGGTCTGGGAGACAAAGCGCGATGGGTACAGAACCTCGTGGGGCTCCGCGTGCGTCTGGGACACGCCGGCCGGCAAGCAAGTGGTGGTCGCCGGCGGGCTGCGCCTCCAGGGCTACGACCTTGCGACCGGGGCGTTGGTGTGGACCGTGACCGGGCTTCCATCCTATCAAAGCACGACCCCGGTGGTCGCTGATGGTCGGCTGCTCTACGCGGGCTGGTCGTACGGTGGCAGCGACGAAATGAAGGTCCCATCCTTCGATGACATCCTGAAGGACGCCGGCGAGGTACAACTCGGCTATCTGACGAGAGCGGGGTCGGAAAAGACCATGCTGAAAGGGCACTTCGACGCCAGCGACCCGAACAAGGACGGCAAGATCACTCGGCAGGAGTGGGACGCCCAGGTCGGATATATGACTTCGGGCAAGAATGTAGCGCTGGCCTTGAGCCCAGGCGGGACGGGTGACGTGACCCGCACCCACGTGGCCTGGACGGTCACGCGCGGACTTCCGTACATCCCGTCGCCACTCGTTTACCGGGGGTTGATGTACACGGTGGACAAGCGTGGCCTCCTGTCTGCGTTCGAGGTGAAGACCGGCAAAGAGGTGTACAGCAGAGAACGGGTCGGGCTGACAGGCATCTACGCGAGCCCAGTCGCGGCGCACGGACACGTCTATCTGTGTGGGCTGGACGGGGCAGTTGTTGTGTTGCGGGCCGGAGATAAGCTGGCGCGGGTGTGCTCAGCCACGCTGGATGACCGGATCGTAGCCACACCCGCCGTCGCTGGGAACACTCTCTATATCCGCACCAACAAGGGCCTCTACGCGTTCACCGGGAGCGAGCGATGATAGCTGGCACCAAACAACTTTTCGGGTTCTGACCACGACGCCGGGGCGCCTGCGAACCCTCCGCGACGCCCTGAGTCTGGGTCGGGAGGAGCTGGTGGCGCTGCTCCCTCTCGAAGCGGTCGAAGTAGAGGCCTGGGAGTCGGGGAAAAGGAAACCGACCCTCGAACATCTGACCGCGCTGGAGCAAATTCGGCAGCGCGCGGCGCGCGCCGGCGTGTTGCTGCCGGAACACACTGCGTGATACAATTCCCTCATGAACCCCAACCCCACCGCGACCTGGAAA
>DASZFN010000102.1:0-8512 GCA_035939715.1 Gemmataceae bacterium
GGTGGCCGGCGTGGGTGACGTCCTCGCCGAAAAAATGGCGGCCCTAGGGCTAATCACCAGGCGGGTGAAAGCCCGGCCTCTGGGAGACTACCTCGACCACTACATTGCGGGGCGCACCGATTACAAGGAGAGCACAACAAAAACGATAGACCAGACCCGTCGGCTGCTCGTGGCCCACTTCGGGGCCAATCTGTCGCTCGACAAGATCAAGCCTGCCGATGCGGAGAACTGGCGCAACGACCTACGAACCAAAGGCTACAAGCCCGCGACCATTGCGACGCACGTGAAGCGGGCGAAGCAGATGTTTCAGCATGCGGTGGATAGCGAACTACTAGACCGCAGCCCGTTCGCCAAACTGAAGCCCGGTCAACAAGTCGACAAAACGCGAGAGGAGTTTATCACCCACGAGACGGTGAAAAGCGTGATCGACGCGGCGCCGGACGGCGAATGGCGGTTGATCATCGCATTGGCACGGTTCGGTGGCTTAAGGTGTCCGTCTGAAGTGACGGCACTCGAGTGGCGCTGGATCGACTGGGCGCGCGATCGGTTTACCGTCTTCTCGCCGAAACTCGAACACTTCCCAGGCGCCGGCATGCGTGTGGTGCCTATATTCCCGGAATTACGCCCCTACCTCGAAGAAGCGTTTGAACTCGCGAAGCCTGGGGCGGTTCATGTCGTCACCCGCTACCGCGATGGCTGCAAGAACCTGCGAACGCAATTTCAGCGAATCATCCGCAAGGCCGGCGCGACGCCGTGGCAGCGATTGTTTCACAATCTGCGATCCAGCCGGCAAACAGAGCTGACCGAAACCTTCCCGGCCCACGTGGTCGCGAGTTGGTTGGGCAATTCGGTCCGAATTGCCACGCAGCATTACTTGCAGACGACCGAAGAGCATTTCCGGCGCGGCGCGCAATCCGGCGCACTGGCGGCGCAAAATCCGGCGCAGCAAGGAGCCGCACCCGCTTGCAAGGACTCGAACGAATCGACGGAAGTCGCGACGTGTTCGGGAGTTTGCGAGACGTTGCGAGACGACGCAAATCTATGCGTGATAGGCGAGTATCCCCGACAGGAGTCGAACCTGTAACCTTCGGCTCCGGAGGCCGACGCTCTATCCAATTGAGCTACGGGGACAAATTCAATCGAACGGGTTCGATTATACCGCATCCCTCCGCGCTGTCCATCCTCGGCAGAGCCAGTGATAAGTTGGCTACTGCATGCCCCGTAACTCTTGCAATTTGCCGGCGATATCGGGGGCGCGAATGAGCGTTTCGCCAACCAGCACGGCGCGCACGCCGGCGTGCTGCAAACGCAGCACATCGGCGCGCGTGCGGATCCCGCTTTCGCTGACGAGACAACTATCTTTCGGCAGGCGCGCGGCCAGCTCCAGGGTGTGCTCGAGGCGCGTCACAAAGTCGTGCAGATTTCGATTGTTGATGCCGATCAGGCGGGCGCCGCTGTCGATGACGCGAGGGAGATTGTCCGCTTCGTAGAGCTCAACGAGTGCCTGCATGCCAAGCTCGGCGGCCTCGCGCAGCAACCTGGGCAACTGCTGCTCCGGCAAAATCTCGGCAATCAGCAGCACCGCGTCCGCCCCGGCCAGACGTGCTTCCAAAAGCTGATAGCGCTCCAGGATGAAATCCTTGCGCAGCAGCGGGATAGAAGTGGTCTGGCGAATTGCCGAGAGATGCTCGAGTTGGCCCTGGAAAAAGGGCTGATCCGTCAAAACGCTGATGCAGGCGGCGCCGTGACGCTCATAGAGTCCCGCGATGGCCACCGGGTCGAAATCGGCGCGCAGAACGCCCGCGGATGGCGAGGCTTTTTTCACCTCCGCAATGATTTGAACGGCACCGGGATGATCGAGCGCAGCCAGGAAATCGCGTACCGGGGGCGCTCCCGGGAGCAGAGCCGACAGATTTATTTCCGACACGCGCCGCCGCGCCTGTTCGATCTCGACGCGTTTGCTGGCGACAATTTTGTCCAGGATGGTTGCCATATGCTTGATTCGCGCTCCCCCAACCCCTGCTGACCAGCTAGGATGATGGTGTTTTGTTGTATGGAGTCGCGTGCGCCAGTGCTTGAAATTCAACAACTCCGTCTCAATCTGGAATCTTATCTGATTCTGCTCGCCGCTACCGCACTGCCGGCGGCGTTGTTGTGGCTCGTCTACATCCGTCCGCGACCGCTGCTGCCGCCTCAGCGCCATCGCTATGTGGCGTGGAGCGGGTTTGAAGTTTTCCTGGTTTTTTTCTTCGTCTTGCTTTTTTGGCCCGCGGTTATAAAGGATCCCTTGGATGCGGCTTTGGCAAAGCTGAGCGACGATCGGCGGGTCCTCTGGATGACGGTGCTGGCCTGGCCGATACAAATTGCCACTGTCCTTGTCCTCCTGCATGGACTGATCAGAGACAGAGCTTATCAACTAGGACTCAGCTTTCACAACCTCGCAAGGAATTTGCTCCTCGGCTGGGTCGGCTGGGCGCTGTTTGCCCCCGTGGTGCTTTGCTGCCACATCGCCACCGAATGGTTTTTTCGCACGGCCTGGGGCGACACCCCGGAAGAACATCCCCTGCTGCGTATTTTCGAAGCGAGTCCACTGCGCCTGGAATGGATTCTCATCATTGTATCGGCAACCATTCTCGCGCCGGTCCTGGAAGAGCTACTCTTTCGCGGCGTGCTGCAGCCCTGGTTTGCATCACGCCCATGGGGCGGAACCGTTGCCCTGCTCGCGGCCCTGAGCTCCCCTTTCCTGCTTCGCGGCCACAAGCTGGTGGAAGCCTGGCACGGCAAGGATCATGCCGGGTTTCTGCACGAGTCCACGCCGGTCGTGTTCGCGGGCCTGATGATTGCCGCTTGCTACGCTTTCGAGCGTGCTGCCACGAAATGGGGCGCGCGCCCGCAGGAGTTTCGGGCCATCTATGGCACCGCTCTGCTGTTTGCCATGTTCCATGTGTCGGTGTGGCCGACACCGATCCCGCTTTTTCTGCTTGCCCTCGGGCTTGGCTACCTGGCCTATCGAACGCAGAGTATCGTGGGACCGATTGTCATGCACGTGCTATTCAACACAATCGCTTGCATCGCGCTGTTTCTGGCGTGATTCTTTTCACAAGGCGAAAGGTAGCGAGGTTACCTCGGCTGTTGTCTTCTCGCTGTCATGATCCAGTTGCAGCACGGTTCCTGGTTCTTGATTGCCCCGACGGATGAACGCCAGTGCAATTACGGTCTGCAATCGCGGCGACCACGCTGATGACGTCAAGTGGCCTACTTCCTTGCCGTCCCGCCAGAGCTTGGTGCCGGGTTTCGGCGCCGACCGCGCTCGAATCTTCACGCCCAGCAGCGTGCGGTTTACGTGACCCAGGTCCCGGCTTCGGACCACTGGTTCCTGACCGAGATAGCATCCCTTGGTGTAGGAGATGGCCTGGCTGGTTCGGCCGATTTCCATGATGAGGCAGTTCTCGTCAAAGTCGACGCCATCGGCCGGCAGTCCCGCTTCGATGCGCAGGACGTTGAATGCTTCTGCCCCAGCCGGATGTCCGCCGGCCTGGTTGAGCGCTCGCCAAACAGCCTCAGCCTGTTGGCCAGGGCAGAGAATCGTATAGCCGGGCACGTTGAACAAATCCTGCCGGCGAAGCTGACTGGCCTCGGCGGTAGCGAGCGAGATTGGCCGCTGCTCCAGATCCGCCAAATCGGCAAGATCCTTGCCCATCAGTTGTCGAAGCACGGACAAGGCGTTTGGCCCTGCCACATAAATCTGCGCAAGCTCGCGCGTGCGGTCGATGATCTCGACCTGCTCACTGATAAGAAAATGATTCAGATGCTTGAGCAGCTTGTCGGCCGCGGCCGGCGCCACATCAATCCAGTAGCTATCCCCGCCGTCGGGAGAGGTGGCTCGGAAGATATAAGCATGCGCGACGATCTTGGCCTTGAGCGTGGCAAAAAAAGCTTCGCAGCCGCGGCCGGAAGGGAGGTGCAGAATATCGTTGGTGCTGAGATTGTGCAAGAAGCTGGCAGTGTCCGGGCCGGTCAGCTCGATCTTGCCGTGCGCGGAAAGATCAAAGATCGCGGCATGCTGACGAGCCTGCAGGTACTCCTGGGCAACATCCGCATAGCGGCCGGCCACCAGCCAGCCGTTTTCGTCTGTGAAATCGGCTCCGCCCTCGGCACAAGCCTCAAAGAGAGGACTCTTGTCGGTCATTGCCATCTCCTCAATTCGATTCCGGCATGGGTTCTGCAACCGTGTTCCGAACCACGGCCAACGTTTTGTGCGCATCGGCAAGAAACAACGGCGCTTGCGCTGCGTTAAGCAGCCGCTGCACCTGGCCGGCCTGGTCCAGTGGTATGGTGAATAGCTCCTCGGCCTTTTCCGCGGGTAGTTTGCTGAGCAGGTAAATCGTGGCGTGGCGGGCGGCGCTGGCCCATTGAAAGGCGGCGGCCATATCGGCGGGCAGTTTGCCGCGCAGCAATTCCAGGGCTTGCTCGGCATCTTCGGCTTCGCGCAACAACTCGACTCCGTCGCCTGCTTCCGGATCCGCCTGCGTCAAGAGGACGATTTTCCCCTCGGGTTTCACGACACGCGCTGCCGCAGCGAGCGCGCGTGCGAGATCGGCAAACGTATGTCGTCCTGGATCGCCGCTCACGCTCGCCACGACAAGGTCCGGCATGGACGGCACCGTCACGCGCCAGGAAGTGTCTAGCAAGCGGCGGCCTTCTTCCCCCGTATCCGCCAGACCGGCGACCACGTGGCCAAGCTCGTCTCCCGGCCCCTCAATCAACTGGATCATGAACGGCGTGCCCAGCAGCCAGGCGACCTCGGCGGCCTCTTTGCGCACTGGCCAGGGTTTCGGGCCGGGCGCGGCCAGCGTAAGATGCTCAAAAACTTGCTGGCGCGTGGCAGCGTCGCTCATCATCGGATAGATCGCGCCTTCGGAGCCGGCATAACCCAGCAGCGGATCGTAGCCGCGCCGGCTGAAGACCACAAGCTGGTCCGCATCGACGGCCGAGCGGTTCAGGTAAATGCGGCGGCCACGCCGCGTTGTCGCCAGGTAGCTGAGTCGATTGCGGTCGTGAGGATCGTGGACTTCCACGCGCGTGCGCGGAAACGCCGTAGACAGTTCACCAAGCGGCAAGGTCCCCGGCGGGCACAAAAGGGTGACCGCCTCAGGGGAAACACCGGCGGAGACAATGTGCTCCAGCACGGGGGCGATCAGCTCGGGAAAATGCGGCAGGTGCTCATCGAGCAGAATCACCACGTGGTCATCGGGGGTTAATGCTTGCCGAAGAGCCGGAAAGCCGCTCGGTCGCTCGAGCACATCGCGCACCGCGGTTACAGGGTCGGCGAGACGCGGCGGACGTGGGCCACGCTCGACCACAACCGGACGGTCGGCGGCGACTTCCACATCCAGGTGCGCCAGGCCATAGTCAATGCCAACCTGCATCGCCATTCTCCGCGGGGACAGGACGGGGGTCAACGTCCGAAAGTTTGTCTTTTCAAGCACATCCCGCAAGGACATTATACGAGTGCCGGCGCGGCTTCGGATTGTTGGAAAAAGAGCGCGGCTCTATAATGGGGATAGTCCGGCTGAACTAGAATTCCTTCACCTCTCGAATCGCGCCGGTTTGGTTCGCATCGTTCGCAGCTTCCGGCCCCGATTGCATGCGCTTTGTCGAGGAGAACAGCCATGAGCACCGTGACAGCGGCTCCCCCCGCATCCGGAAAACACTTTATTGCCGGTCAATGGCGGGACGGAACCGGTCAGACATTCGAGAGTCATAATCCCGCGCATTGGGACCAGGTCGTCGGTATTTTTCCGACCGGCAATGCGGACGATGCCAACCTGGCCGTCAGCGAAGCGCGCAAGGCTTTTCCGGGCTGGCGGCGCAGCAGCCGCATTTATCGCGCGGAGCTATTCGATCACCTGGCGCAATTGATCAAGCGCGACGTGGACTTGCTGGCGATCCTCATGGCGCGGGAATGCGGCAAGGTGCTGAGCGAATGCCGGGCCGAAGTTATCGAAGGCTTGCACATGGTGCAATATGTCTTCGGCACGGGGCGGATGCCCACCGGGGAAATCGTGGCGTCGGAGATTCCGGAAAAGGATGCCTTCATGCGCCGCAAGCCGTGGGGCGTCGTCGCCGTGATTACGCCCTGGAACTTCCCGTTCGCCGTGCCGCTCTGGATGCTCGGACCCAGCCTGCTGGAAGGCAATACGGCGGTTTTCAAGCCGTCGGAAGACACGCCGGCGATTGGCCAGCGGCTTGTCGAGTTGTTCGAAGAAGCCGGCTTTCCGCCTGGCGTCGTCAATCTCGTGCACGGCGAAGCCGCCGTCGGCGAGGCTCTCGTACGCGATCCGCGCGTCCACGTGGTGCTCTTCACCGGCAGCTATGAAGTCGGGCATCGGATTCAGGAGCTTTCGGCCGCTCACTACGACCGCATCGTGGCCTGCGAGATGGGCAGCAAGACCGCCGTCATCGTCTGCGAGGATGCACGCCTCGACCTGGCCGTGACCTGCGGCATCGTCAGCGCCTTCAAGACCAGCGGCCAGCGCTGTGTGTCCGCCGGCCGAATTCTTGTCGCCGAGAAGATCTTTGATCGCTACGTCGACAAGTTTGTGGCCACGGCAAACCGGCTTCGCATTGGCGAGCCTCTCGACAGTAAGCATTTCACCGGCCCTGTCATTCACCGAGCCGCCGTGGAGAAGATTGAGCGCTACAACGACCTGGCCCGGAAAGAGGGGGGCAAGATCCTGCTTGAAGGCGGCCGCTTCACGGGGCCGGCTCATGCCGGCGGCTGCTATGTCCGTCCCTTCGTCTATCGCATGGAATCCCGGCCGGGCGTGCGCTCCATTCGCGAAGAAGTCTTCGGCCCGCACCTGGCGCTGATTCCATTCAAGACCAACGAGGATGCCGTGCGCATTTATAACGACACTGAATATGGCTTATCCATGGCCGTCATCACGGAAGATTATCGCGCCATGCGGCTCTTCCGCGAGGAATGCGAATATGGCATGGGCTACGTCAATTTGCCGTCCATCGGTGCCGAGGTGCACCTGCCTTTCGGCGGCGTGAAGAAGAGCGGCAACGGCCATCCGTCCGCGGCGGGCCTGATTGAAACCGTTACGCATAAGACTGCCTGGACCGTGAATCACGGCACCGAAATAAAAATGGCCCAGGGCCTTACCACCGATATTGAAGGCGGGCAGGCTTAACGATAGCCAAAAATATTGAATACTGAATAGTGAATCCTGAATGGTAAGAAGGACCGCTTGGCGGAATCAGTGAGGAGAATCTCATGTGGCAATTCGATAAATGTGCCGTTCCGGCGATCAAGACCCCGCTACCCGGTCCCAAGGCCAGGGTCTTGCTCGAACGCGACCAGAAGTATGTATCGCCTTCGTACACGCGCATTTATCCGCTGGTCGTCGAGCGCGGCAGCGGCGCCGTAATCCAGGACGTGGACGGCAATCTCTTCCTCGATTTTACCGCCGGTATTGCGGTCACCGCGACCGGGCATTGCCATCCAGAAGTGGTGGCCGCCATCCAAGAACAGGCGGCCAGGCTCATCCACATGTCCGGTACGGATTTTTATTACCAGCCGGAAATCGATCTGTCGCAGCGCCTGGCCGAGCTGGCCCCCGGCAAGTCGCCCAAGCGCGTTTTCTTCACCAACAGCGGCGCCGAAGCGCTGGAAGCAGCCCTGAAGTTGGCCCGCTGGCACACGGGTCGGTCGCGCGCCATAGCCTTCCTGGGCGCATTTCACGGCCGAACCTACGGCGCCATGTCGCTTTCGGGATCCAAGCTGGTGCACCGTCGCGGCTTCTCCCCGCTCGTCCCCGATATCCATCACGTGCCCTATCCACGCGGTCTGGAAGCGCGTAATACTCCCGATTATGGCCGAAAATGTGTGCAGCAGATCGAGGACACGCTCCTCAAGCGCGTGGTGCCGCCGGAAGAGGTGGCGGCCATCTTTGTCGAACCCATCCAGGGCGAAGGCGGCTACCATGTGCCGCCGCCCGATTTTTTGTCTTCCCTGAAGGAGCTTTGCGACCGCCACGGCATGCTCCTGGTCGCGGACGAGGTGCAGTCCGGCATGGGCCGGACCGGCAAACTCTTTGCCGTCGAACACTGGGGCGTGGAGCCCCATATCATTTGCCTGGCCAAAGGCATCGCCAGCGGTATGCCGCTGGGGGCCATGGTCGCCCGCGACGACGTCATGGATTGGCCGAGCGGTAGCCATGCCAGCACGTTCGGCGGCAATCCGGTAAGCTGCCAGGCGGCGCTGGCGACCATCCGCTTGCTCGAAGCCGGCTACATCGAAAACGCCGCGGAACGCGGCCAACAACTGCGGAGCGGACTGCTACGGTTGCAGAAAAAGTCGCCGCACATCGGCGACGTTCGCGGCCTGGGCCTGATGGTGGCCGCGGATATTGTCGAGGACCAGTCCAGCCTGACGCTCGACCCGGTGCGGCGCGATGAGATCGTGCAGACGGCTTTTCAGCATGGCCTGTTGCTTCTGGGCTGT
>DASZFN010000103.1:0-12380 GCA_035939715.1 Gemmataceae bacterium
ACTCATTGGCCTTGATGCCCGTGAAGAAATAGTGGAATAAGTCCGGGATCATCAGCATCGTTTCGGCAGCGTCGAGTAAGGGGGAGCGATCGCGCTGCATGGCCAGGAGCTGAAACAGCGTATTGAAACGCATGAACTGAAGGCCGCTGCGCCGGTAGATTTCCTGTCGCGGCAGCCGCGCGAACGCCGCTTCCATGATGCCCTCGGTGTGCGGGTCGCGGTAATGGCGTGGGTTGCCGAGTAATGTGCCGCTTCGTCCTAACAGCGCGAAATCGACTCCCCAGGTATCGACCCCTAGCGAGTCGATGCCGCCGTAATCCGCAGCGCAGCGCCGCAGCGCCGTCAGCATCTCCGTATAAAGGCGCAACACATCCCAGTGCATGGTGTCGAGTGTCCGCACGGGACCATTGGGAAAGCGGTGCACGACCTCCAGCCGCAACTGCCGGCCGTCAAAAAGTCCCAGAACACCCCGGCCGCTCTCCGCACCGAGATCAATCGCGAGAAGTTTGTTGCTCATCGGTCAATGCTGCAATATGAGACAAAGGGCCAAGGACGAAGTATAAAGGAGAATTGGCAATGCATAAATGATAAAGGACCTATAAATGGCAAGGCGTTTCATCCAGCAACTGGCCGATGGCGATGCCATCGACGATATCTACCTGGTCACCGACAAGCAACTGCGGGCCAACCGCAACGGCAATCTCTATCTCCAGGTCGAGCTGCGCGACCGCAGCGGCTGCATCAGCGCCCGCCTGTGGAATGCGGGCGAGCACCTGTTCCGCTCGTTCGAGGTGGGCGACTTTCTTTCCGCCAAGGGCAAGGTCCAGTTATTCCAGGGCGCGCTGCAAGTCATCCTGAGCCACATCGAGCGCAGCGAGGCGGAAAAAGTCGAGCTGGGCGATTTTCTGCCGCATACGGAACAGGATGTCGGCAAGTTGTTCGACCGGCTGCGCGGTACGCTCATGCGGCTCACCAACCCGCATCTGCGCGCCCTCGCCGAATGTTTCTTGATCGACGACCAGTTCCTTCACGACTTCCGCCAGGTTCCGGCGGGCGTGCGCAATCACCATGCTTACCTGGGCGGCTTGCTGGAGCATGTCGTAACCCTTCTCGACGGGGCGGAACGCTTGTTGCCTCTCTATCCGGAACTGGATAAAGACGTTGTCTTGATGGGCATCTTCCTGCACGACGTCGGCAAGGTGCGCGAACTGACGTACCAGCGCGTCTTCTCCTACACGGACGAAGGCCAGCTCGTCGGCCACCTGGTTATCGGCGTGGAAATGCTTGGCGAGAAGGCCGCCAAGGTGCCCGATCTGACGGGGGAGCCATTCCCCGAGGAAATGCTGCTGCGCCTGAAGCACATGATCCTGAGCCACCACGGCACCTACGAATTCGGCAGCCCCAAGCTGCCCATGACGCCGGAAGCCATCTTTCTCAATTGCCTGGACAACCTGGACGCCAAGGTGCACAGCTTCACGCGCGATATTCGCGAGGATCGCAACCAGACGTCGGCATGGACGCCCTTCAACCAGGCGCTGCAACGCCGGCTCTACAAGGGCGCCGTGAACGGCGGCGATGCCGTTTACTCGCCGACGTTGGAGAACGTGGAATAGTCCGTAGTCCGTAGCCCGTAGTCAGTAGTCAGTAGCTTTCGCTACTGACTACTGGCTACTGACTACTGGCTACTGACCATGGACTGGTCCGACATGCCAAATCTTGAAGAACAAATCGTTACTGCTCTTGCTCGGAAGAACTACCAGCCGCTGAAGCCGAAAGCGTTGGCACGCAAGCTGGGGATTCCGAGCTCCGCGTATGGCCAGTTCCGCAGCACGCTGCGCGATCTTCTGAAGCAACATCGCATCGAGATCGGCAAGAACCACACGGTTCGGCCGGTGCAGCCGCACGGCACAGTCGTCGGCATTTATCGCAAGACCTCGACGGGCACAGGCTTTGTCCGGCCGCATGCCGTCGATGGCAATGTCGGGCCGGAGATCATGATCCGGCCGCAATATGCCCAGGACGCTTCCACCGGAGACGAAGTTCTCGTCCGTATCACGCGCAAGCCGAGCCGTCCGGACCTCGGACCGGCAGGCGAGATCCTCAAGGTGCTGGAACGCGCCACGCGCCGATTTGTCGGGACCTATTTCGAGCGCGAGGGCGAAGGATTAGTGCGCGTGGACGGCACCGTCTTCAGCCACAGCATTTTCGTCGGCGATCCCGGCGCGAAGGGCGTCCGGCCCGACGACAAGGTCGTCATCGAGATGCTCCGCTTTCCTTCGCCGGAGGATCGCGGGGAAGGCGTCATCACGGAAGTCCTGGGGCCGCGCGGCAAGCCGGAGGTTGATACCCTCTCGGTCATCCGGGCTTTTGATTTGCCGGACCAGTTTCCCGAAGAGGTGCTGGCGGAGGCGCGCGAGCAGGCGGAGATCTTCCGGGAAGATGACCTGGACGGCCGGAAAGACCTCACCAAGGAATTGACCATCACCATTGACCCGGTCGACGCCCGCGACTTTGACGATGCCATCTCCCTGACGCAGGACAGCCGCACCAAGCATTGGCAACTAGGCGTGCACATCGCGGACGTGGCTCATTTCGCGCCGCCGGCAAGCGCGCTGGATCGCGAGGCGCGGAAACGCGGCACCAGCGTCTATTTGCCCCGGCGTGTGCTGCCGATGTTTCCGGAGATAATCTCCAATAGCCTTGCCAGCTTGCAGCAGGGCCGGGTGCGCTACGTCAAGAGCGCTCTGATGGACTTTACGCCTGCCGGGCAGCGCACCGAGTCTCAGTTCGCCAATGCGGCCATTCGCGTGCGGCGACGCTTCACCTACGAACAGGTGTCGGCCATCCTTCAAGATCCCGAGGGCAAGGGGAGCAAGATTGAACCGGAGATCCTCTCCCTGCTGCTCCACGCGCGCGACTTTGCCATGAACCTGCGCCGCCGCCGACTCAAGCGCGGGGCCATTGAGCTGAACATGCCTGAAGCCGAGCTGGAATTTGACGAGCAGGGCCGCGTGTCCGGCGCCCATTTCGTCAAGCATGACATCAGCCATCAGATCATTGAAGAATTCATGCTGGCCGCCAACGAGGCGGTTGCCGAGCATCTCGACGATCTGGGCGTCCCTTTTCTGCGCCGTGTCCATCCCCCGCCTGAGCCGACCAAGCTGGAGGCCTTCGCCGACTTCGCCAACAGTCTCGGCTACAAGATCGACCGGCATCCCGATCGCTTTGCATTGCAGCGGGTTCTGGAAAAGTCGGCGGACAAACCCGACGTCTACGCGGTGCACTATTCCTTGCTGCGCAGTCTCAAGCAGGCCCGGTACAGCCCTGAAAAAGAGGAGCATTACGCCCTGGCCAGCCAGAACTACTGCCACTTCACCTCACCGATCCGGCGCTATCCGGACCTGACCGTCCATCGTCTCCTGGACCAATGGCTCCGCACCGGACGGGCGGGCAGTGATGAGACGGAACTAGCCGCCCTTGGGGAGCACTGCAGCAAGACCGAACGCCGCGCGGAGATGGCCGAGCGCGAATTGATCAAGGTGAAGCTCCTGGATTATCTCAGCCAGCGCATCGGCATCGAGCTGGAGGTGATCATTACCGGCGTGGCGGATTACGGCTTCTTCGCCCAGGCGGAAGAATTACCGGTTGAAGGATTGGTGCACGTGAGCACCCTGACCGACGACTACTACCACTTCGACGAAACCAGCCACAGCTTGATTGGCCGCCGCACGCACCGGCGTTATCGGCTCGGCGACAAGGTGAAGGTGAACGTGGTCCGCGTTGATCAGCAACGCCGGCAGTTGGATTTCCGGGTGGTCGCCAAGAAGAAGGGGTCCGGGGTCAGGAGTCGGGTCAAGCAATAGTATCACGCCGTTTTCTGGAAGGCTGAGCAATTGTCAGCGAACGAGAGGCAGGCTATCCTGCCGATGATCGCTCAGTAAGAAATGCGCCCGGCGTGACGCCGGGCTTTTTGTTGCGCGTGGCTAAGGGTAGAATCTGGCCATGCGAACCACGTCCCGCCGCACCTTCTGGCTCAGGGCCGCTACCTTGCTCGTGGCTATCGTTATCTGCGGTTGGTTCCTTGTGCCGCGCAACCGGGTTACGCGGGAGAATTTTGACCGGATTCAGGAGGGAATGAGCGTCGAAGAGGTAACAACCATCCTCGGGCAGACACAGGAAAAAAGTTACGCGTCTCTTGACCCAGTACGAGAAATTCGCATCTGGACAGATGGGCCATCCAGAATAGTGGTAACCTTTCGGCGTGGCTTTGTGTTTGGAAAAGACGGCGGCTACATAAAAACGACCGGAGAGGTATTAAGCTGGCATTTCAAAAGGCAACTCAAGAAGATTGAGTGGGAGTGAGTCCAGACGGAGCCCGACCAACCCTGCTGCAACGCAATCAGCTAACTCGCAACGCAGTCACCCAGGTTTTGCCTAATGCGTTGCAAAGCCCTCTGTGTTTGGCAGCGCACTGCAATCCACAATCGCTTAGTCGAACGAAGTGCGTTCGGACTTTATTGGCCCCGAGCACCGGCTTCCTCTCCCCAAATCCGCAAGCTAAACCCTTGTAAGTCAATGTCTTCAGACTTCTCCTCGCCGTCCCCTGCCGGTCCGCCGCGCTCCAGCGTCAGGCGCAGAAAGCCCCACAGGGTAAGCGGTTCCCCGGTGTGATCGTAGCCGTCCGCGTCGGTGTCTGCTTCCAGCAGCCAGCGCCAGATGCGGCGTTCGCTGCCCGGGTCCGCTTCCTCCTGCCAGCCCTTGAGCACCCGCGCGACCGCCTGAACCGCCGCGCGCCAGGTCTTCGGATCGCGAACCTGAAGACGCCATTCCTCGGCGCTGGTCTCGGCTTCAACGCGGGGGATGCCGCGGACGGCATGAAACAGCCGGTGCTCCAGTTCGGCGGCGCGCCAGGGCGACCAGAGATGAAAAGTAACCAACGGGGTTTCAAAGTTAAGATGGTAAAAATCGACCCGCAAAGGAAGGACTCCAT
The DNA here is from genome assembly GCA_035939715.1 of Gemmataceae bacterium. Classification (GTDB taxonomy): domain Bacteria; phylum Planctomycetota; class Planctomycetia; order Gemmatales; family Gemmataceae; genus DASZFN01. Next base: position 4,991 of record DASZFN010000103.1, read on the forward strand.
GGGCGTGCGAAAACTGCACAAGTCTTATGTTACCCCGCCCAGGCCAGTAGTAAAAGAGCCGGCCGGATAACCGCTCATTGATTAGCAGCAAATGCTTGATTGTTCTTGCGTGGTAAAGCAATCTGCCTTACATTCGGAATTCGCGTGATCGGTTTATCGAGCGTGACACCGGCACGGAAGTTTACGCGAACATCTTTTTTGATTGGCATAGCGGACCCATGAGCCATATTCGCTTTCGACTTTTCCTGATGATGGTGCTTCAGTTCTTCATCTGGGGCGCCTGGCTGCCGCTTATCTTCGGTTATTTGCCAAGCCTCAAATTCAGTGTCGGTGAACAGGGAATGATCCTGAACGCGTTTCCGATCGCCGCGATTCTGGGCATGTTCTTCAGCAATCAGTTCGCCGATCGCAATTTTGCCGCGGAGCGCTTTCTGGCCTTCAGTCATCTGGTCGGCGGCCTGGCGTTGCTGGGCCTATCTCAAGTAACCTCGTTTCCTTACTTCTTTGCCCTCATGCTCGTCCACTGCCTGTTCTACGTACCCACGATTTCCATCACGAACTCCATTGCCTTCGCCAATATTAGAGACCCGCAGAAAGAATTTGGCCTGGTGCGCGTGGGCGGCACCATCGGCTGGATCATGGCCGCCTGGCCGTTCACTTTCCTGCTCGTGAATTGGGGACAGGTTCCGCCGCTTTCGGACACCGGCTTTGTTAGCTGGTTAGGGAATGCGCTAGGCTCGCCGCTCAAGGGCCCGGAATTTCGGCAAGCTACGGCACTCAGTTTTGTCGTGGCAGGTGTTGCCTCGCTGGTGCTGGCGGCTTACAGCCTGACGCTGCCGCATACGCCACCCCGGCCGGCAGTCGAGGGCGAAAGCCAGCTCGCCTGGCTGGAAGCCTTGAAGCTGCTCGGCCTGCCCTTCGTCTTTGTTCTCTGGTGCGTTACCTTCGTGGACGCCGCAGTGCACCAATGCTTTTTTAGTTGGGCCGAGCGTTTCTTGACCAGCCGGGTCGGCATCCCCGGCAACTGGGCGCCGACCGTCATGAGCATCGGCCAGGTTGCCGAAATCTTGACCATGCTCATTCTGGGTGTCTGTCTTAAGGCGCTTGGCTGGCGAACAACCATGGTCGTCGGCATCCTGGGGCACGCGGCCCGCTTCGCCGTATTTGCCTTCGCAGCGGACTATCCCTGGCTCGTGGTGTCGATCAATGTCCTGCACGGCATTTGCTACGCTTTCTTTTTCGCGACCGTGTACATCTTCGTCGATGAATACTTTCCCAAGGACATTCGCTCCAGCGCCCAGGGTTTGTTTAACTTGATGATCCTGGGTTTGGGACCGCTCGTGGCCAATTTTGTTTGCCCGTGGCTCTACGATAAAGAATTCACCCATGACGGTAAGACCGATTTTCAGAGTTTGTTCCTGGTGCCTTGCATCGCGGCGCTGGTTGCGGCCGCCGCGCTGGCTCTGTTCTTTTGGCCGCCCAAATCAAAAGCCCGGGTTGATGCGGAGCTTGGGGCTGTCCAGTGACCTTGGGCTTGGTCGCCCGCAGCCGGCGACGCAGGCATTCCTCGTAAGAAGGGTCAGGCAATTTTTCTGCATTTTCCAGGCGGCGCGTGTCGATAGTATCTGAAGACCCGATATCTCATCGTGCGCCGTTCCGGTCTGTCCATCCAGACGCGAGCAATGCATAACGTGCCGAGGATCCCTGGCTATGAGCTATTCCGGCCGCTAGGCGGGGGCTCCTATGCTTGCGTCTATTCGGCTCGGGACAGTTCCAATGACCAGGCGTGCGCGGTGAAGTTGCTCCGCCAGGAGCACGAAAATCGACCGAACGGCATCAAACTCTTGCAGCGTGAAGCGCGTGTCGGCCTGACCGTGCGGCATCCCCATCTGGTGCGCTTTCTCGACGCCCACGTGACCCTGCCCCCCTATTTCCTGGTTATGGAGCTGCTGCCCGGCGAATCGTTGCGCGCCCGCTTGAGGCGCGACTACCACCTCGACTTCGCGACGTGCCTATGGGTTGCTCGCCAGACGGCGGAAGCGCTGGCAGCTTTGCACCGGGCCGGCTTTGCCCACGGCGATCTGAAGCCGGACAACATCCGCCTGGTCGATGACGGCACGGCCAAATTGCTCGACCTCGGTTTCGCGCATCGGCCCGGTGAAAATGCCCCTGCCTTGAGACGCGGCGTGGTCATGGGCACCGCCAACTACCTGGCCCCGGAGCTGTGTGCTTTTGATGCGTCTGCAGGTGAGAGCAGCGACCTGTTCAGCCTCGGCGTGACGCTCTTCGAAATGCTCGCCGGCCGGCTTCCCTATCCTCCCGGCTCGACGAATCAAACCCTCTATCGCCATCGCTGCGACCCGCCGGCGGACATTCGGCTGTACACGGATCCTTTGCCGTCGGCGTTCGTCACGTTGATCGAGCGCCTTCTTGCCCGCCGACCTACTGAGCGGCCGCGCGCGCGGATGGTTGTGCAGCAACTGATCGCACTCGAGATCGCCTCTCTCAGAGCTCGGCGGACGGCGTAGGTATGCAAGGCGCCGACCAATCCCTTCCAAATTCAAGAGCCATGTAAATTCCGAACCGGCATGTGTAGACTAGAGAAGGATTTGGCGCATTCACAGGAAGGAGTAACGAATGCCAAGAGCAGTCCTAAAAAATGGCCTTATTTATCCCGTTGAGCCATTGCCACCGGAATGGGCTGAAGGTCAGGAACTGGAAGTACAGGAGGTTCAGGACGGGACGCCGAGCGGTCTCGAGCAATGGTATCAAGAACTGGAGGGGATGGCTGCCCAGAATGATGAGGAAGATTTCGCGCGCCTGGAAGCAGCGCTTAAAGAAGCGCATGACCTGGCCAAGGAGCAGATGCGCATGAAAATGGGATTGCCTTGATGGCTGCCTACTTACTTGACACGAATCATCTCAGCGCCGCGATCAACCCTGTTTCACAACTCCGCGAGAAGCTCTATCAGGCTCGTCGCGCCGGGATTCGCCTGGGGACCTGTGTGCCGGTCTTATGCGAGTTAGAAGTCGGGCTTTATGGAAGTCGGCATGCCGATTCTTATCGCAGGCAACTTATTCATCTTCGCAAGCATGTCCGGATTTGGCCTCTCACAGACCAGACTGCGCAGGTATATGGCGAGATTTTTCACGAGCTAAGGCGCCGCGGACGAGCACTATCTCAAGTCGACATGATGCTGGCCGCGCTGGCCAAATTCAACAAGTACACTCTCTTGACAACCGACCAGGATTTTGCCGCACTGCCTCAAATTCGGACAGAAAATTGGCTGAAGTGATGGGGCGGTTCGGTTCGTGCGCTCGTGCATGACACGGCTACTGACTCAAATCATTCTCCGTAAGAATCGTATACCCCTGGCTGCGCAACGTGCTGACCGCGGTTTCAAGGTCATCGACGCGCAATGCCAAGGCCGGCAGCACCTGCGTCCCAACCAGGAGCTGATACGCATAGTCGATGTTAATTTCAGCAGCCAGAAGAGCCTTGCAGATTCGCGGCAGGGGATGCGGACCGTCCGGTAATTGCACGACGAGCAGGTCGCTCTCGGTGATCGGCAGCTTGGCTTGCTCGAACACTTCCAGGGCCCGTTCGGGGTCGCTTAATACTAACCGGATGATGGCACAGTCGGAGAGGTCGTTGACGATCAGCGAAACGATGCGAATGTCGGTCGCCTCGAAGCGGCGCACCACGCTGAGCAGTCCGCCGACGCGGTTCTCCAGGAAGACGTTGAACTGGCGCACGCTCGGCCAGTCGCGCCCGCGCGCGGTGGCATAACCGACTCCAGTACCTTCGCCGCTGCTCATTATTTTCTCCTCCTGGAAGAGCTATCAGTATAAAACACGCCTGCGCCATGGGTCAATTGGAGACATCAGGACCGCGCGGCGATTCCTCTTGACATTTAGAATTTAGCCTGTCTAAATATAGCCATGAAACTCATCCGTGGAGATACGCTCCGGGGGCATCTGGAAACGCTGGTGCTTTCGGTACTCGACAGCGGCGCCGCGCATGGCTTCGAGATCTGGCGGCGGCTGGAGGAGGCCGGCAGCGGGGCGCTGCGGCTCAAGGAAGGGTCGCTGTACCCGGCGCTCTATCGCCTGGAAGAGGCGGGATTGATCCGCAGCGTTTGGGAAAAGGCTGCCGCCGAGCGCCGGGGAGCGCGGCGGCGCGTTTATCACCTTACCAGGAAAGGCCTGCGCCGGCTCAACGAGGGTCGCGCCGAGTGGCGGCAGTTTGTCAGCGTCGTGGGTGGAATTCTGGGAGCACCGCTATGAAAGAACTCATGATCCAGGTTGAGCGTGCCGTGCGGCCGGTTCAGGTAAGCGGCCGTCGCAAGGACCGTATGCGTGAGGAGCTGCTTGCCCACCTGACGTCCATTTATGAGGAAGAATTGCGGCGTCGTGGAGATTCGGGGGCAGCGCTGCAGGCGGCGCTCGAGCGCTTCGGCGATCCGGCGCAATTGACGCGTGCCCTGCAGGAATCGGTTACCTTGCCCCAGCGCGTGGATGCCGGGGTAGAACGCTGGTTTGCCTGGCGGGCGCCGGAGTCGGCGGCGCGGTACACGTTTCGGCTGGGACTCTTATTTTTCGCCGCCAGCCTCGTCGTGGGGCCGACTGTCAGCGCCGTGAGCCTTGCCGTGGATGGCATCGGCGTGGATCCCGGCGCCAGGCTGCAGCTCGGCATGGTTTTTCTGCTCGGCGCCAGCGTGGACGTGTTTTTGCTGGGCCTTCTCTATTTCAAGATTCGCGATGCGCTGTGGGGCCCTCCTTGGGCGGCCCGGTCACCATGGCGGGCTGCTGCCCATTCGTTGTTGTTTGGGTTTGTCGCCTGCGGCTCTTTTCTGATTATGCCCCTGCTGGGCGCGGGAACAGTGGACGCGACGATCGCGGTTCTGCCCCAGGCGTGCGTGTTTGGACTGTTGGCGCCGCTGGTCGCCGTGCTGGTGGCGTTGCTTGACGGCCGCGCCGAAATCCGTCATACGGAATGGGCCTGCCTGGATATTGCCGAGTGATATACCAGGTCCAAGGCATCGGCGCAGGGCGCGACGCGGCGGCGCTACTTGCGGTTTCCCGTACCTAAAGGGACGTTGTTGCAATCCCGGGGCCCGTTCTTCTGAGGACAGCAGGTCTGTGGCGGTCCCCAAATGTAGAAGGACGGGTAGTCCGGCCAGCAAACTTTGGGCAAGGGCTTGCGGCAGTAGTCGTCGGGAGCACACCAGCAGGGAAAACAATGAGGATCCCACCAGTGCAACAGACCGCCGCCATAGGGGCTAAAGCCGCCCGCCGGACGCCAGGGCTGAAGAAAACAGCCCTGCGCCGGCTCAGAACAGCGCGGCTCTCCGCCGACTCCCCGGCCCGCCGCGATCAGGATGGCCAGGACTACGCCGATCAAAATGTGACGTCTCATGAAATCCTTCCTCTCATCTGTTGGCCACTTGCGTCCTGTCCCTTTGTCCGGATAGGCTCTTACGGCGTTTGCGGCCTCGGCGCCGGCAATGGCTCGGGGCCCGGAGAGGCCGGCGCAGTTCCTGGCGCCGCCGCGTCGATCGCCGGGGTTGCGCGGCCGCTTTCTCGCTCGAAGCGCACCTCCCAGCCTCCGCCGAGGTAGCGGTAGACGTTAATCAAGTTGAGGGCGATGTTGCCCTGGGCGAGGGCCAGATTATCCTGCTGCTGCACCTGGGTGGTTTCCAGGTTGAAGACGGTGTTGAAGGGGATGGTGCCGGCCTTGTACTGGCGCACGCCAACCTGGGCGGCGGCCACGGCCGCCGTCACACTACGAGACAGGTTTTCGCTCTGTTCGCGCGAACGCACGAAGCCGCGCAGAGCGGTCTGCACCTCCTGGGCCGCGGTCAGCACCAGGTTTTGATAGGAGGCGACCAGTTCCTGCGTGCGCGCCTGCTGAAGGTGTACATTGTTCACGATGCGGCCGTAGTTCAGGATATTCCACCGGAAGGTCGGCGTGATCGTTCCGAAGAAGCTGCGCGATTCGAAAAGCTTGGCAAGATCGAAGGCTTCCCACCCCAGCGTGCCGTTGATGTAGATGGTCGGGTAGAGGTCGGCCTCGGCAACACCGATCTGGGCGCTCTGGGCCGCCACCTGGCGCTCGGCGCTCTGAATATCCGGGCGGCGGCGGAGCAAGTCGGCCGGGATGCCCGCGGCCACCGATGTCGGGATATTTTGCAACGGCTCGGCATTCAGCTCCGGCCCCGGTCCCAGCTCCCCCTCCAGATCGCGCGGCGGGATACCGAGCAAGATGCACAGCGTGTCGTTCGCCTGGCCGAGCGTGATCTGCAGAGCGGGGATCGTGGAACGGGTCTGTTCCAGGACGGTCTTCGCCTGGTCCACGTCGAGCTCGGTCACCTTGTTGATGCCGACTTTGAATTGCTGTTCCACCAGGGCCAGGACGCCTTCCTGAATGCGGACGTTGTCACGCGCGATCTTGATGCGGAGCTGGGCGACCCGGTATTGCACGTAATTCGTGGCCACGTCCGCCAGCAGAGTCACCAGGACGTTGTCAAAGTTTTCCACTGAAGCATCCAGGCTGGCGTTGGCGGACTCGATGGCGCGACGGAGGCGGCCCCAGAAATCGAGTTCCCAGCTCAGGTTAAAGCCGGCTGTCCAATCGGAATAGAAGTTGCCGAAGAGGGCGCCGGGCGGGATTGGCGTGGACGACAGGGCTGCAAATGCAGAAGGGTTATTGAAAGTTTCGTGGCTCAAGGCGACACGGCTATACTGCCCGTTCGCCTGCTGGGCCTGGGGGAAGATGTTGCCCACGGCGATCGCCTGTTGAGCGCGCGCTTGCAGGACGCGCGTCCCGGCGATGCGCAGGTTCAGATTCTGCTCGTAAGCAGTGTTGACCAAGGTGTTGAGCGTGGGATCCTGGAAGACGCTCCACCAGTCCGCATATTGCAGGTGGCGGCTCTGTATCCTGGAGTCCCCGGTTTCGATCCATTGCTCGGCCACCGGCGCCGGCGGCCGGCCATAGTTGGGCCCGACCTTGAAGCCGTTGCGAACATAGTCCAGAGGACTGGTGGTGACGCAGCCGCCACTCAGGAACACGGCGCCGGCCAGGCCGGTCAACATCAGCCAAGCGTGGCGGCGCGGACCAGAGTGGCCACAGGCAACGTGTGTCTGGCAAACTGGCCAGGCCATGCAGCATCCTTCCGTGACGCTTGGTCGGAGACCTCAGCAAACAACGGTCCGCGTCCAATCGGGACAATCCGCTCAATCGCTAATATCGACGGACCTCGCCCGGCCTTCTTAAGAAAAGTGACGAGTGACAAGTGACGAGAAAAGGTCACTAGCTACCCAATTTTCCCAGTCACCACTCATCAGCAGTGACCAGTGACGACTACCTCTGCTTGCCCAGAGTCACTCG
>DASZFN010000104.1:0-1871 GCA_035939715.1 Gemmataceae bacterium
GGCCGGCACCCGCGCGTGTCCGGCGAGCTGGTGGCGGTGAGCCGGCGGCGGGAGGGCAAGACGGAGGACGTGACCGTCCGCCTCGGACACGAGTACTCGGTCGGCACCCAGCTCATCCACCCGTGCAGCTATCGGTACACGGGCTTCCCCGCCGCGCTCGCCTCCGACCTAAACGCCCGGCCGGAACACTGCGGGGCACCGGTGGTCGATGCCGAAGGCCGCGTCGTCGGGCTCCTGATCGCCCGTGCGATGTTGATCGAGAGCCTGATCTTGCCGGCCGCCGAGGTGAGGGTGGCCGTCGAGGCGATGCGCAAGTCGGTGACTGTCAAGAAGTGAACGCAGGCCGTTGAGCCAAGGGTCGGGCCGAACCGGGACTTCTTCGACCTTATCATTCTTGTACGGCGGCGGTCGCGGTCGCCAGATCGGCATACCAGCGTGCCCGGCGAGCGCGGAGTTGTTGGAGATAGATTTCAACGCGCTGGCCGAAGGGGTCAGGAAGGCCGGTCTGGGCCGGCAAGTCGTCGCACCAGGCAATGGCCTGGGCCCAGCAACCGGCGGCGCCTTGCGGTGCGACCAGGCTTTTTCGTCCAGAGCGACGGGAAGGCAGCGTTCGCTCGGGCCCTCCTCGATTTGTGCCGCCTCGGCGGGCAGGGCGGCTGCCGCCTCGTCGCGGTCTTGAGCACGCAGAAGCTGCGCTTCCAAGAACAGGCGTGACTTCTTCTCTCGCGGACGGCAAAGTCCTGACCAGCCCGCGCCGGTCAAGCCCGTGGTTGCCGAAGATGACTCGGCCATTGTCGAGCTCCAGCCTGACGCCGATGAGGATTTCTTCGCGAGACGGGACGGCCTGGTGGCGGACGCGCCTCATGCCCGTCTATAAAATCAAGCGGCGCGAATGCGAAGGCCAACGCACCCCTGGAGGCGGCCGTGGCGACACCCTGGCACCGGATTTTCGGCATGGCGCTCGCGCAATACTTCTCGGGCACGGCCTGGCAAGTGGACGTCGAAGTCGATCTGTCGTTACAGCAACAACGCCTGGACATCGCCGTCGTGCGCCGTGGCGGCCAGAGCATTGAACCGTTGTGGCCCGATGGCTTTGGCACGCCCGCGGAATACAACCTGCTCACCTTCAAGGCGCTCAAAGATCCGCTGGCGGCGTGGACGCTCAAGTAGTTGGCGGGCCACGGCGTCAACTATCGCAAATTCGTCAGCCCCGATCTTGATCACTTGCTGCCCGAAGATCAGTTTCGTTTGCTGGCGGCCAGCATGCACTTTCCGCGACAGCTCGCCAGTCGAGTCACCTTGCAGCCCCAAGGTCCGGGCGCGTATGATGTCATTTGGGGCGTGGATACGATCCGTATCCTGGTGCTGCGGGAAATGCCTGAGGCGGAGCAGAACATCGTCTGGAACCTGTTCAGCGGCGACCAGAAGCGCATCGCCACGGCGTTCCAGCGGCTGCAACCGCGGCTGCAATCCTATAGCAGCCTGGTGAATGAGTTGTTGGAGTATTACGGTTTGGAGGGCATCGCCATGCCATACACGATGGAAGACTTTGAACGTGAAGTGGCGCAGAAAGTCCTGAAAAAGCTGACGCCCGAGCAACGCCTGGAAGGCTTGTCCCCGAAGGAACTGCTGTCTCATGTGCCATTGGTGGAAATCGAAACCTATCTGAAGGAACAGAAAGCCGCCCAGGAAAAGACTTCTCCCGACCCACCGAAACCGCCATCCTCGTGAAAAACAAGCACCGGCCGGTGGGGCCATCTGGTCCAACGGGTCGCTGACCTTGGACAACGGCAAAGACTCCCAACACCTTTCATTCGTCCGAAAGATGAACTGCTGGCAAAGGGCTGGAGAACGCGAATGTCCGGGTGCGC
>DASZFN010000105.1:0-3553 GCA_035939715.1 Gemmataceae bacterium
AAGCCCCACTTCTGGCGGTCGTACAAAGCAACCGAGAGACCCATAAGAAGCCGGCGCCCCTGGCGCTCAAGGAAGTGCGGCGGCTGGAGCGGCAGCGATGAAGAAAACGAAACACCGCGACAAGCCCGGCGAACAGGGCAAGAAAAGCCCTGGCCGCCCTCTCGGATCCAAGACGTCTGTCTCAGCTGCGCCCGCCGGACTCGATGAAGCCGAGATAATGACGATACCGCAGGTGGCTGAGTATCTAAACTGCCACTACTCCACGGTCTTACGAATACTTAAAGCTGGTAAGCTGCCCGGGTTTCGGCTGGGCGGTGACTGGCGGTTTCGGCGATCGGATCTGGAGCGGTGGATCAGCGGTCAGCGGGCTAAGCCGGGGATCGAGTGAGGGCCGAGCACAAGGGCAAGGGGCGCCCGCCAAAGGTGAGGAAGAACGGCTGATGGGCTTCCGCTTCTACCGCCGCGTCCGCATCCTACCCGGCGTGTCGGTCAACTTCTCGCGCTCCGGACCGAGCCTGAGCGTCGGGCTGCGCGGCCCTCAGGTCACGGTGGGCCGGAGTGAAATGAGGAAGACGGTTGGCATCCCCGGAACCGCATCTATTACACATCGTTCAGCGGCTATCACAGCGGGTTTCATTCGGCCCATCACGAAAGACCGCTGGGCCCGAAGGCCGGCCAGGACCGTGGGGGGACGGTTGATTTGGGCCATCCTTGCGCGATCACCCTGACCCTGCTCGCTCTCGCGCATTCGGCTGCGCGTTGAGCCGCTGACGCGCTAGAGTCCAGTCACGGTGAGCGCCAGCAAAGCGAACAAAAGGCCCGGCCAAGCCCCGCTCGCGAAGCCAGAACCGGAACCGGGGGTAGGAGCGGACGATCCTGACCGCGCGGTGATGACGCTCCACCAGGTCGCCGAGTATCTGGATTGCAGTTACGCCACGGTGCTCCTGCGGGTCATGAGGTACGGCCTCTTGGCATTTCGGTTAGGCGGGGCTGGCGATGGCTGGCGGGTCCGGCGCTCCGACCTGGAGAAGTGGGTCACGGAGAAACAGGTGCGGCCGGCCGGAAGTGGGCCCAGGGCAGGTTACCTTCGGCGCGGCCCGTCGCAACGGTATTCATCTCAGAGCACAGGTCGTGGTGGTTCGCGTTCCTACAGAAACTCGCGAAGCGGTTGATTCGTGGCCCTGCGGACAATGATTGACCAGTACATTCCGGGCACTTCTACTGGTGCCACGCAGTATCTTCAGGAATGGCCAAACGGCAGGTAGAAATGCGGGCTGGTTGCGTCGCGGCGCTGGTGCTGGCATCCCTGACCACGCTCTGCGCCTGCTCGCGCCTGCACCGCGTTGTAACCGCCATTGACTCGACGCTGTTCCCGCCCTTCCTCGCATCACCCAAGCAAATGCCGCCGGCCTGCGATCCTCTCCCCGGCTTCGTTCTTGATGGCGTCTTCACGCCCGAACGCCTGGTAGTATTCCAGGATTGCGCGATCGTCACGGGCACCATCGCCTACATCACTCACATGTCGGATGGCGATTACCACGTGGGCCTCAAGCCGGATAACCCCAACTGGCTCAATTTCCACGACCCACCCGGCATCCTCGTTAACGAGATCGTGCCGAAATACCCTTTTCCACAGCTCAAAGTCGGCCAACACGTGCAGCTGGAAGGCCCCTACGTCAACGACCTATCCAGCAACTGGATGGAGATCCACCCGATCCGCAGGGCCGCAGTCCTGCCATGATCCTGCGGGCTGACGCCCGGCATATTAAGCTGGCTGATTCCCTTCGTCAGACGGACAAGAAGTCGCTGATCCACCAAAACTCGATGATGATCCTAAGCTGACTTCAACCGTGCAGCGGAAGCCGAAGATAATGGACCAAATGGCTATCGACCTAAAGCCTGACGAATGGTGTTCAGGATGAAGATGAAGTCGCGGGGGGCGCGTACCTCGCCCATCTTTGCTACCTGCGAGAGGGTCTCCATCTCTTGGTCGGTTATGTTGGGGATCTTCCGGAGCTTCACGTCTTTGACGAAGGCATCCCAAGCAGAGGTCCCGCCCGGTTCCGAAATGAGCGAACCAAGTCTCGGGTTGGCCAACAGGAACAACTCGCGGGCGTCCAGACCGAGTGTGTCAGCGAGTCTGATGACAACCCGGCTGGAAGGATGACGTTTTCCCGCTTCCAGATGGCCGATGTATGGGATCGACGTTTTGATGCGCTGAGCGACTTCTTCCTGAGTGAGGTCTAGTTGTCGGCGGCGTTCCCGGATGACCCGACCAAAGCTCCCAGTCTTGGCACCTGCCATTTCCCCTGCTCCTATATGCCTTTCCAAGACTTTATGTTAAAAAATCAACGCGACAGTTACTCCTACTAACCGTTAGGCTTCCGGCTAGAGTGCAAATTAACCCTCAAACTGGTTCAGTCCATTAGATCCTGTCTGCGATCGCCAATTTTCCATAATTGTGTGATTTTAAAGACCTAGGAAAGGCCTTATTGTGGCAGGACAACTGACGACATATGTCGGCCTGACCGATCGCGATTGCTTCAACTTTTTGAGCCGCAAACCGGATTTGGACGTGGTCAACTTTTGACCACTCCAGCCTCGACCGCAGCCTTGGAGCCAGGCGAGCCGTTCCTATTCAAGCTGCACAACCCCGACAACTACATCGTCGGTGGTGGGTTTTCTCCTACTGGACAAAGCTGCCGCTGAGCCTCGCGTGGAATGCCTTTGATGAAAAGAATGGCGCGTGCCAGAGAGGCGTTTCCATAACGAATTGACGAGTTACCCTCCCGCTGTGCTAGTGAGGAGGCGATGGATCTCCATCCGATCGAGGCCGCCTGGCGGCGGTTCCGCAACGGGCCACATGCTGACCTGCTGCGCAAGTCGCCGGAGGCGCGTTCAAGCTATCTCCGGTTCATCCACATGGCCCGGCTGCCCGGCGCAGTGACCTGGAATCTCGTTGCGCTCGGGGAGGCGCCGGCTCGCCAATCAGCACCGAGGCTCGCTGCTGGTCAACACCAGCGGACGAACCGGCCACCTTTGCGGTCGGCAAGGAATTCACGCGGGCGATCGAGCGCTGGGGAGATTGAGCACGCCCGCGATGCTGGGCGACCGGACCGGGCGATCCGTGCGGCCAACATGCGGCGGGCTCATAGCCACCTCTACTGGGACGGGCGCCAGCGGTCCGTCCCGCGGGTGCGCTTCCTGCTGCCGATAAGCGTCGAGGGCGGGTTGGAGGTGGTCGAGGAGCCGAGAGCGGCCGGCCGAGGGTAAGGTCAGCTAAATTAACCGTGCAAACGTGTTTAGCTCTCGTCGTCGGGTCTGAGAAGCTGGGGCCAAATCCTGAGTCGGTATGGGTGAGCCCGGCGGATTCCGTGCCTTTGGGCCGGGCGGCGGCGGCAAAATTGCTTACCCTATTGCTTACCCAGGTTCCAAGCCGCGGAATCCGCGCCCCCGGTAATTCTCAATTTAGCCTACTTTATCAAGGGTTTTATGGTGGTGGGCCGTTGGAGACTCGAACTCCAGACCCGCTGATTAAGAGTCAGCTGCTCTA
>DASZFN010000106.1:0-3312 GCA_035939715.1 Gemmataceae bacterium
TAGAGCAGCTCTTGCAGTTCCTTTCCGCCGCGGTCCAGCCAGGGATTGCGCTGGCTGGCCGTTCCAGTTCGTTCGACCTTGAGATAGGGGAAGAAAGCTGTCAACCAACCGCTCGCGTAGGGGCCGCCACTGCCGCTGTTCACCTTGTAGATCGACTGCCAGAAGGCCGCATTCGCCTTGCCCCTGGCTGCCGCCACAAATTCAGCGAGGATCGGCTCAAGCGCATTGGTCCACCATTCGAGGCCGAAGCGGCCGAGACGCTGGGTCCGGTCGGCCAGGCTCTGCCAGTCGTCAGCCGTCCCTTCAAGTACGATGTGCGGGATGCCGCACACGGTGTGGAACTGGTACGAGAAGTAGGATTGCATCGCCTCAAGGAGGACGATCTGCGCCGCGGCGCGTTCGACCGGCCCGGTGGTGGAAAAGGCCGGCAGCAAAAGATCGTGGGTCGCCTCGCCGATATGCTCGCGAATGACCGTGGTGAACTCTCCGAAGACCTCCGCCCAGGGGTTTTCCGGCGATCCCTTGGTGAAGTCATCCCGGCGAACGACGATGGCCAACATTCCCGCGTGCTTCACGAATTGCGGACGGAGTTGCTCGGCATTGGCATTCACATGATTTGCGAACCCCTGCGCGATCAATAGCCACAAGATGTCGGGCGACAGCACCAGCGGCCGATGGTCGCAGAAAGCCAGATGTACGGCCGCCACGACCGGGTGGAGAGCGACTTTGGCGACGAGCTGGCCACGGTAGCTCGAACAAGCCTCAACGGGGTTCATTGGTTGCTCTTCGGCAGGTTGCTCCTGGTCCGGCCAGTCCGGAGGCGGCCTGGTCAACAGGGCCTCCACGGCGGCCTTGACAGGCACTTCCGGCAAGGCGGCAGTTGCGGGCTTCACGTTCGAGACTTGAATAATCGTCGGTCCAATCGCCGGCTGGTTTGTGGCTTGTTCTAAGGACTTTCTGTCCGTGAGCCGATCAGATAAGGACATGATGAAATGTCCTCCAGGATAGTCTCCAGGCTGCTTCTGAGGCTAGTACCCCGTCAGGCTTCGATTGTACACCCTTTCAAGTTCTACGCGGGCAGCAGAGACAATGAAGGTCCAACGGATTATGGCCTCTTCGTCGTTGCGACGCTGCTCCAGGCAGCTAACTCGTGGCAGACGGTTTCCTTGTCTGGAATTCGCCGGTCGAGGCTGCCGCAGCCAGTTCTTTTTGCTTTTTGCTACCGGATGCGGCGCTTACGATCCTGGTTGGCGAAGCCATCGAAGAGCCATATTTGCTCAACCTTTCGTCCAGTCCGCCCGCGGTTCCTTGAGAGACTTCCTGCCTCCCGTTGTATCTCTAGGCGCGCCGGTTAGCGACGTAATACACACAGCAGCAAAGAGCAGATCGGCGAGGTTAAGCTTCTGGGCCTTCGCATCCGACAATTCGGTCGCCGGCGCTTCATGCTTCCTATTTGCATGGCCGTTAGCGCTGCCACCTGCCACAGGGAGAGCGCGAGAACTTCCGCTTGCAAGGTGCTCCTCTCGAGGCCATTCCTGCATTACGAACGCAAGCGCCTCTTGGTGTTTTGCACCTCCGCCTTGATCAGACCCTGGGGTCGCTCCCTCCGTGCTGTCTCGAACTTCATCAGGGACAAGCTCGTCCGGCAGCTGATCGCTGTCCCAGGGGCCGGATGACATCCCGTCATTCCAATCGCCCAGGTCCGGTACGCACAGCAACGACAACTCCCAAGCGGTGGCCGATTCGGCTCGACCTTCTGAGCCCGCCTGCCCAGCTGCAAACGGATTGGTGTCAGTCCCTCGCGTTGGGAAGCCTGGGAAACCAAAGCCCAGGGTGTCTGCTTGGCTCGAACGCCCGTCTCCAGTGTGCGGGAGCATTACCGCGCCCTCCGCCCCTCGGAGTTCCTGCGCACTTTCCCAAGTCGACATCAATTCGATGAGCGGCTCGCCGGCTTGCGAGAGGGCAGCCCGCTCAGGGTCAGCGCCATCAACCGGATCGGGGATGTTGAGGTCGCCAACGCTCATGACCCGGCGGGTCACGCCCACGCTCAGGCTTTCGTACATGACCGAGTTGGGATCGGAGCTGCCTCCCAGACCCAGGGCGTGGCCGAGCTCATGAGTCACGACCGTCTGGATGTCGTATTGATCAGAGCCAATTTGAGTGGGATCGGCGCCGTCGTACCAGTTCCAGCCCTGGATAATCGTGATCTCGCCCGAGCTCCCATAAGAGCCGAGCACGCCGTCGGCATAGGAGCCCGCCGCACTCGTGGTGGCGTTGTCAATCACGAGATTGGCCGAAGCGCTGTCCGCGACTTCTGTGATGATGACGTTGTACGGGACCAGGAGGGAGTCCAGCCGGCTGATAGCATCCTGAATTCGGACCAGATCATTGGACGTAAAGTATCCGGCGGGATCACTCACGTAGACGCGAAGGTCGCCGGCCAGCAGTGTGCCGGCGCTGGCCGTATCCTGGGCAGCGCTGGAGCTTTGGCTTGTTTGCGTGCTGACGCCGTTGCCGCTGAGGGTTAAGCGATCGACGACGAGCGGGGCGTTGAGCTGAGCATTGCCGCTGACAATAACCTGTGCCGAGGGGGTATAGATCACACCGGTCAAGCCGATGAAGGAGTTTCCGCTCAGCGACAGTGCGCGGGTGTTGGCGTGGGACTGGAAGATGACAACGCCGACATAAGCGCCGGTGCTGGCAGCCGACAGTGTGATGCCGCCGTTGCCGCTCAGCGTGATGCCGCCGAAGTTCCCGCCCGGATTGGGGAAATTGCTGCCGGTGTTGTATAGCAGCACTCTATTCCCGCTGATGCTGGCATTGCCGCTCACCGTGAGGCCTCCTCCGGCCAGGATGTAAATACCGGGATTCAATGTCAGCGCGGCACTGCCCGACACCTTGATTGAGCTGTAGGTGCCAGGATTGAGTGTTAGGGCTCCATGGGTGAGATCGACCGACCCTTGCGAAACGCCGACGCTTGGTGCCGCCAGCCCAGCAAGCGGGTCGGCGACGAAAGCCGCCCCCGTCACAGGCACCGGGCTTAAGCTGGCGTTGCCCGTGCGGGATGCGCCGCCCACCACCTGAATGCTCAAAGCCTTGAGGTTGGCATTGCCGTTGGCCTGGAGGGCAGCGGATACGTTCGAATCCACGACCACGTTGCCAGGCTCGGTGATGCTGGCATTGCCGGAGAGGCTCAGCGCACCGGTGGCCGCTGGATCGAGCACGAGGATGGAAGAGAGAATGCTCACCGTCAGGCTGGTGTCGCTGGCGAGGAAGTTCGTGTCGCCGCTGTAGGAAAACGTGATCGTGTTG
>DASZFN010000107.1:0-1972 GCA_035939715.1 Gemmataceae bacterium
TGATGATGCGCAACGGCGGCGGCGACGCGCTGGACGCCGTCATCGCCGCCGTCGGCGTCGCGCAGGCGTGGGCCGATGATGCCGGCCTCTGGGTGCCGCTCCGCATAGGCGACCAGTTGTTCCAGGGCGCCGGCGGGAACCTCTGTGTCGTTGTTGAGGAACAACAGAAACCGGCCGCGCGCGCGCTGGGCCGCCTGATTGTTGGCCCGAGAAAAGCCGGCGTTGGCACGATTGCGGATGAGCGTCACCTGGGGAAAACTCTCGGCAACCATGTCAGCTGCGCCGTCCGAGGAGGCATTATCGACGACGATCGTTTCCAGGCGTACCCCTTGAGGCCTGGCATGCAGCGATTCGAGACAGGCGCGCAGCAAATCGCGGCAGTTCCAGTTGGCGATGCAGACGGAGATATCTAGATCGGTATTCATCCGCATGGGCCAGTTTTTGCAATCAGAAGTCAGAAGTCAGAGGTCGGAGGTCAGAGGCGGGTTCGTTTTCTTTGCTGACCTCCGACTTCTGATCTCTGGCCTCTGCCTTACGCCCCCCGCTCGCCGACTTGTTGTGGTGCACTTCAAGGCTCCACCGGTCCCGCTCGAGATAGGGTGAAAATGGGCGGCTGCCGAAGAGACAGCGGCCCAGCGAGTATCGCAACCAATTTCTCCATCCTAGCGGCTCGCGGGCATGTTCTTTCAAGGCTTGCTCATAGCGCTGGATGGCCGCCGCGGTGGGGCGCGCTTCTTCTCGAAACGCCACTGCCCAGACGCCAAGCGGCCGGCGCTTTGGTCCGTGGTAACCGATCAGCCGGGTGGGGTACGTGTCCAGCACGACATCCAAGGCTGCGGGCGTAAAGCGCCAGTAGTCGTTCGGATAAGCATGAATGTGGAAGTAAAAGGGGACGGAAACCAGGAGCACGCCGTCTGGCCGGAGAACTCTGTAAATCTCATCCAGGCCGCGCCAGAAATGGGGCACGTGCTCAAAGGTATTGAGGGCCAGGACCGTGCCAACGGACGCAGCTGGAAACGGCAGATCTTCGACATTCGCGATGAGATCCACACCGGGACCGGGCCGAACATCGATGCCCAGGTATTCCCGGCCGGGGAAGAGCGAGCGCGGATTGGAGACTTCTTCTTGTCCTTCGACCTGGAAGGAGCCTACTTCGAGGATCGGCTCCGGCAGCTCGAATGATTCTGCAAGAGCGCGCACCACTCCGTGAGTAAAGTGATTCATGGTTGCTCCTGGGCTTCACAGGAACCCGGCGTTTACCGAGACAAGCTCGGAGGGGGCCAAGTGGTTGTTTCGTCCAGCCGTTCTGGTTGTGAACCGCTAACCACCGAGGCAAGCTCCGCGGGGTCGATGCGCTCGCGAAATTCCCCAATCACTAGTTGAGGTAGATGTCGATGGCGTTATCCTGGCCCGGCTTGACTTCGCGCGTCAGACCCGAGGTTTCGGGATCGCAGTATTTGTCGCGCGGCAATGTTAGCGGCGTTCCTTGACTTGGTTGGTCCGATCCCCTGATCGTGAGGCGATGCCAGCCCGGGACGCAGCCGTTGTCGGGTCCGGTTGTCAGCGTATAGGTGCCGTCCGGTTTGATCTCTGCCCGCGCCATGGGGCCCTTTCCCCCTTTGTCGGCGTCGGGAATGAAGACGATGGTGCCGCCCTTGAGTGGTTGCTGCCGGTAGTAAATGGTCCCATGAACCGGTGCCAGCCGCTGTTCGCCCTTGCGGCATCCCGACGTGGCAAAGAACGCAAGCAGGAGAAGAGGCACAAGATAAAGCTTTGTGGAATGCATCGGTTTTTTTCACCAACTACTTGCCACAGGTCGAGGGTTCAAGCGGCGCAGGATCTGGAAGGGCCTAATAGTATCCGCAACGAACTGGTCACGCCAAGAGCAAGTCTTGGAGTGCGGTGGCTCGACACCGCTTTGGATTTTTCGCGCTGCAGTGCCAGCAACCGACCGTATCAGCCGGAAATCCAA
>DASZFN010000108.1:0-2084 GCA_035939715.1 Gemmataceae bacterium
ACGAGCTGCCGCTGCTTGCCTTCGCCGAAAACAATCGGCGAAGAGTAACTGGCGCCGTCGTCGAGCGCTTTCCAGACTTCCTTGCCGGTGTCCGCGTCAAAGGCCACGACCGACGCGCCCTTGGCACCGACGTTCACGAACACCTTGCCGTCGTCGACGAGCGGCGAGCCGGACATGCCGAAGCGCAGATTCTTGGCCTTGTACTCCTTGAGCGTGTCGACCTGCCAGACACGCGTACCGTCTTTCACGTCAAAGCAGGAAAGGATCCCTGTCACTCCGAAGGTATAGACGTGTTTGCCGACCACGGCCGGCGTGGCGCGCGGGCCGTTGCCGAACTCGCTGGAGAATTGCCCGCGCTGGTACGATTTTTTCCACAAGTCCTTTCCGGAGCCGGCGTCGAAGCAGGCGACTTCCTCTGAATCGCCCTCGCCTTTGCTGAGAATGAAGACGCGACCGTCGGCCACGACCGGCGAACTGTGGCCGTCTCCGACGGCAACGTGCCAAGCTGTTTTGGGCGCGTCCTTCCATGGTGCAACCTTTTCCGTCGAAGTGGCATTGCGATTCGGACCCAGCCATTGCGGCCAATCGGCGGCTCCCAGCAGATTCCCGGCGAAGGAGACGATGACCAGGGGTATAATGAAGCGCACGGCGGTCCTCCAAATTCTTGGGGAAAGAATGGCGAAGAGTGTTCTATAGGGCGTAATCATGTTTGGAAACCGTTGGCAAATCTTGCGTGTGCGAGGCATTCCGATCAGCGTGGACCTGAGCTGGCTGCTGATCGTGGCTCTGTTGACGTGGACGCTGACTGGACAGTTTCACGATGACGCTCCGCAGATTCCAGGCCCCGTCGTCTGGACCATGGCACTGATCACCACTTTCGCCTTCTTCGGCTGCATCGTATTGCACGAGTTGGGGCACGCCATCGTCGCGCAGAATGCCGGGATCCCGCTGCGCGGGATCACGCTCTTCATGTTCGGCGGGGTTGCTCAACTTGAAGGAGAGCCGACCTCGGCGGGGAGTGAGTTCACGATGGCCATTGCCGGGCCAATTGTCAGCGCCATATTGGCGGCGATTTTCGGCGGGCTTTGGATCGTTGGGAAGTCAGAGAGTTGGGGCGCTCCGCTTGTACTGACCCTGCGGCAGCTCATGCTTGTCAATGTCATGGTACTTGTATTCAACTTGATTCCGGCCTTCCCGCTGGACGGCGGCCGCGTCTTGCGCTCGATCCTGTGGGCCGTGACTCACAGCCTTCGGCGGGCAACCTATTGGGCCGCCGCGCTTGGCCGCGCCTTCGCCTGGCTGCTGATCGCGGCCGGGGTCTTGATGATCTTCAACGGAAACTTTCTCAACGGCTTATGGTTTGGCCTGATCGGCTTCTTCCTGGCGAATGCCGCCGCCGGCAGCTACCGGCAGATCATCGTGCGTGAAGCTCTGCAGGGCGAGCCGGTTTCCCGCTTCATGAATCGGCATCCCATTGTCGTGCCGCCGGGGATCGACCTGCGGCAATGGGTGGAGGAGTACGTCTACCGCTTTCACCACAAGCTCTTCCCCGTCGCCATCGGTGGGCATGTCGACGGCGTGATCAGCACGCGCGCCCTTGCGCAGTTCCCGCGCAGCGAGTGGGAAGTGCATACGGTAAGCGATGCCATGGAGAGAAACATCGACAGCATCCTCATTCGCCCGGATACCGATGCCTTCGCGGCTCTGGAAAAAATGCAGCGGACCGGCTCAACCCGGCTGCTGGTGGTCGACGACCGCGGCGAACTGACCGGCATCGTGAGTCTCAAGGACTTGCTCCGCTTTCTGGAGCTCAAGCTGGAGCTGGAACCGGGCGAGGACAAGCCGCCGCAACCGCCGCAAGTCTGGCAACGTCCGCACTATGATGCTCCAAGCGGCCACGCCGATCCTCCCCGGCTCGCTTGATCCGGTGCATCAGGTCCCTTGCAGGAATCGTAACTTCTCAATAGCCCTGGGAAACTCTCGAAACAGGCGCAGCTGATCGACGGTCCGTTTCCTACACTGGGAAGCATGAAGATGGAGCTTCCCGAGATTCGGCCGGAGGAACGCACGCCCCTGGTGGAATC
>DASZFN010000109.1:0-1662 GCA_035939715.1 Gemmataceae bacterium
GATGCACTTTTTGACTTTGCTTGGCCGCGACGTGGAAATCGTGGTCAGCCCGGCCCCGCGCTCACGGCGTCAGGGGCGCGTCCGCGTCGCCCGGGAGCTCTAAGCTGCTTTGCCGGCGTGGGATAACAACATGAAGGCGGATGGGGTCGCTGGAGGCTAGCCAACCTGCTCCGCAGACAAGCACCTGACCGCCGACTGACCCAAGACTGGACTTGCGTCCCCTTCGGCGGCAGCCGCTCTTGTGGTAGTATCAGCGGTTAAAGGGAATGTTGGAGGCCGGGTGAAAGCCAAAACCAAATTCGGAATCGGCATCGGCATCATCTTGATTTCGCTTTCGGCGTTGGCTTGGATGGGCGCCAAGCAGAGCCAGACCTACTACCACACCATCGCCGAACTTTCCTCGCTCAATGCATCGGCTATGCATCAGCGCATCCGCGTGGGCGGCGACGTGGCCGCGGGAACGATCCAGCACCTGCCGGGCCGCGTGGATTTCGTCCTCAAGGAAGAAGGCAAGACGCTGCCGGTCAGCTACGTGGGCTCCGATCCGCTGCCCGACACGTTCAAGGATGGCGCGCAATGTTTGATCGAGGGCCACGCCATGCCCGATGGACGCTTCGTCGCCGAACAATTGCAGGCCAAGTGCGCCTCGAAATACGAGGCCGCTCCCGGCGGCAACGAGTCGTCTCAGCCTGCTCCCAGCTCGGACCGCAAGAGCTGACGTTTTTAACCGGAGAAAGCTCATCCTGTAAGTAGAGTTTCGCCGGCCGATCTTAGGGGGAAGTCGTTGGACCTGTTTGGATCATTTGCCCTTCTTCTCGCATTTCTCTGCGGACTTTACGCCTTTGGCGGCGGCATCGCCGCCATCGTCACGCGCCGTCCGCTGCTGATCAAGAGCGCGCGCAACGCCGGCATGGCGGTTTGCGTGCTCATCTGGCTGGGCTTCGGCACCCTCGCCTATCTCTTCCAGACCGACAACTTTGCCATGGCCTACGTCGTGGAGCACAGCAACCGCACGCTCCCGGCATTCTTCAAATTCGCGGCCATCTGGGCGGGGCAGGAAGGCTCGCTGCTCTTCTGGAGCTTCCTGCTTTCGATTTACGTGTTCTCCGTTTTGTTTGCCTATCGCGGCAAGCATCCCGAACTGATGCCGTACGTCGGCGTGGTCACGGTGGGCGTGCAGCTTTTCTTCCTCACGCTGAATAATTTCATCGCCAGCCCGTTTCAGATTCTGGGTTCGGCCGCGCCCAGCGGAGCGATGCAGTGGATCATGCGTGGCGATGGCAATGGCCTGAATCCGCTGCTGCAATATCCCGAGATGGTCATCCATCCGCCGATTCTTTACTCCGGCTATACCGGATTCACCATTCCGTTTGCCTTCGCGCTGGGCGCGCTGCTCGGCCGCTATCCCGGCGAGAAGTGGATTCACCTCACACGCCGCTGGACCATGGTCGCCTGGGCCTTCCAAGGTGCCGCGATTTTGCTCGGCGCCCATTGGGCTTACGCCGTTCTCGGTTGGGGCGGCTACTGGTCCTGGGACCCGGTCGAGAATGCTTCGCTCATGCCCTGGCTCACCGGCACGGCTTTCTTGCACTCGGTGATGATGCAAGAGAAGCGCGGCATGATGCGCGTCTGGAATGTCTGGCTGGTCTTCTCGACATTCCT
>DASZFN010000110.1:0-3314 GCA_035939715.1 Gemmataceae bacterium
GGGTTGGCTTCTAGACGGCTTGGCCCGCTAGCTACTCCGCGATATGATTGATCTCAGCGAAATTAGCCAACAGGTCCCTTCCACAGCGCAGGGAGGCTCGTCATGGCTGTCACCGAGCGCCCCAAATTAGGCCACCCCTGAGCGCCCCCAAATTAGGCAGGGGTGTGGTTGTTCACTGGTACCCTTTGAACAGTTCTTTAGCCGAGGATTGCCTCTCACCTGGGCGTCAAGCAGGCATTGCTCGGCCTTCGAGCAGGATAACACGCATCTCGACGTGTTTCCTCACGATTTTTTCCCGGCCTTCGTGCTGAGAGGCGCCCCGTCTTGGGTGGCCTGTTTTGCGCCGGGAGGCGCCCCCTCCTGGGTGGCCTGTTTTGCACTCGGAGGCGCCTCGTCGGCAACGGCCGGTTTGCCGTCCTCGCCGCGGGCCTGGTTGCGCAGGCGATAGCTCCGGCCGGTGATCTGGATGATCTCGGCGTGGTGCAGGAAGCGGTCCAGAATCGCCGTCGCCGACGGGACGTCGCCCAAGAGCTTGCCCCAGTCTTCCAGCGGCCGATTGGAGGTCATCATGGTCGAACGCGTCTCGTAGCGGCGCATGATGATCTCGAATAAATACTCTCCGGATCGCTTGGGGAGGTGTTTCATGCCCATGTCGTCGATGATGAGCAGATCGGGCTTGAGATAGCGCGTCAGCACCTTCTCTTCTTGGCCCAGCGCCTCGTCGTGCAGGAAGTCGCGGACCACGTCGAAGATCGAACGATACAGCACCACGAAGCCCGCCTTGATGACGTGGTAGCCGAGTGCCTGAACCAGATGGCTCTTGCCGATTCCAGGAGGGCCCAGCCAGAGCACGTCGCGGGACTCGCGGACGAAGCGGCCGGTCGCCAGGTCGAAGATCGGCTTCTTCTTGATGGCCGGGTTGAACGACCAGTCGAAGTCGTCCAGGGTTTTATGGTCGCGGAAGCCCGCGGCCTTGACCCGGCGTTGCAGACGCCGATCGGAGCGCGTCGCCAGTTCGTCTTGGACGATCAGCTCCAGGAACTCGGCATGGTTCAGGCCGTGGCTGGCAGCCTCCTGCAGGCGCACGTCCAGGCTCTCGATGAGCCCGGACAGGCGCAGTTGCTTGAGGGCGTGGCGTAACGGGTCGTTCATCAGCGGTTCTCCTGGGACGAGGAAAGTAGTGCCGGTCTCCACGCGGAGGCCGGCGTCAGTGGCACAGAGAGAGAACATGGTCAGTGACAGTCCTATGTCAGTCGTTGAGGTCGTCCTCCGGCAACACCGAGCCTGCGCCGCCGGGCCCCCTGCGGAACAGAGAAAGGCTAGCGGGGTCCAGGGGGCGGCAATGAGCCCCCTGGTCGCCGGCACGATGCCGGCGAAATCCTGGCACGGATGCCGGTGGGCATGCCGCGCGCAACGACGTCCCATCAACGCGGGGCCTGCTGGATCCGAGGCCCGTTGCGAAAGGCGTCCTGTACCAGTTGGCCGTAATCCGCCAGGCTGCGAATGATCGGGTGCTCGGCCATGAAGGCGAACTGCTCTTGCTTGGGGCCCTCGCGCTTCAGCAAGGCGCGGAGCGTGCGCAGCCGGTACGAACCGTGGGAAGCAGCCAGTTCACAGGCTTTTTCCAGGGCCGCACGCGGGTGTTGTTTGGCCAGACTCAACAACCCTTGGAGCACGCGGACTCCCTCGATGCCGCGCGCCCCGATCATGCCCTCGGCCCAGCGCCGTGTCTGGGGGCCGACGCGCTCCACCTGGCTCAGCAGCCAGACGGTGCCACGCTCGACGCCGCTGATCTTCCCCGCGGCGATGTGCTCCGGCTGCGTGCTGAAGCGCCCCGGTTCGCGCCGGAGATGGACGGCGATCTGCTCGAAGCGCGTGTTGAAGATGCGCACCAGCCGCACGTCCCAACGCACCCAGACGGTGCGCGACAAGTACTCCGGCGGCACCGTGTAATAAGCCTTGGCCACCTCGACGTGGCCATCGCGATGAACCTGCCGTTGCCCTTCGTGGAAGAAAGGGAAGCGCTCGACCGGCAGGGGCAAGAGCGCGGGGCGTTCCACCGTCGTGAACACCTGGCCGACTTGCTGGCGGATGGTGCCGTGGATGCGCAGGTCGGCGACGGTCGTCTCCCAGGTGAGCAAGTGCTGGTTCTGTTCTTCGAGGCTGGCGAAGACGTGTCCGCGCAGGGCGTTGCTCTTGACGTAGCCGATGCCCGACTCGATCTTGCCCTTGTGCCGCGGCGTGCGCGGTCGCGTCGGCAGGATGGCCAGACCGTAATGATCGGCAAAGGAACGCAGCTTGGGATTGAGCTCGGGATCGTACCAGTCGGCCTTCTCGACCGCGGCCTTCAGGTTGTCAAGGACGAGCACCTTGGGCACGCCGCCGAAGTGCGCGAAGGCGTTCTCGAGACAGCGGAGGAATTCCTCCGTGGTCTGCCGGTAGACGACCTCGCTGTAGCCCTTGCGTGAGTGACTGAGCACGATGCGAAAGACGTGCGTTCGCCGCCGTCTGCCATCCGGGCCGCGGATGGGAATGCCGGACCCAAAATCGACCTGGGCCTCTTCGCCGGCAGCGCACTCCAGCCGTCGAAAGGGCAACGGCTGCTGCTGGCCCAGACGCCGGACAAAGCGTCGGACGCTGTGGTACTTACCCCGGAAGCCGTGAGCGTTGACCAGGTCCTGGTAGATGCGTTGGGCCGTCAACCCAGCGTTCAGGTTGTCGACGATGACTTGCCGCCAGGGTTCGCACAAGCTGGCCTGCTGTTGCGCAGACCGGTTCGGCGGCGGCTCCGGCGGCGGCTCCGGCGGTGGGCATGCTGACGGCCCATCCGAGCCGAAAGGCGCCTCTGCCAGGGTGGCCTGTTTTGCACGCGAGGCGCCCCCCTCCTGGGTGGCCTGTTTTGCCGGCTGAGCGCCCCCCTCGGGGGTGGCCTGTTTTGACTCCGAGCCGATGGTCAGCGCGTCGTCAGAGCCGAGAGGCGCCCTGGCCGGTTTTGGCGGGTGCCCCAGAAGCTGGACGTGCCGAGCAACGGTGTCTCGGTGGAGGCCTAACTCCTTGGCAATCCGCCGGATAGACCAGTTACGCTGGCGCAAGGCGCGAATGGAGTCGATGTGGGCCATTTTGAGTTGGTTTGCCATTGGTCTCTCCTCCCGCTGAGCATGCGGGACAAGATACCTGGCGAACCATCGTCTCCTCAAAGTGGCCTAATTTGGGGCGCCTCCAGGTGGCCTAGTTTGGGCGCCCGCTGACATGCCGATCAGTTCGACAATCGCCTCGACACTCGTCAGCGGCTTGCCGCGCCAGTTCAGCGTGAT
>DASZFN010000111.1:0-21515 GCA_035939715.1 Gemmataceae bacterium
CGAGGAAGAGACCAACCTGCGCTGCACCCTGGTGGTGGACGTCAGCAACTCGATGCACTCCGGCGGCGGGCCGTTGAACAAGTACAACTACGCCTGCACCGTCGCCGCCTGCCTGGGCTACCTGCTGCTGCGGCAGCAGGACGCTGTCGGCTGTATCACGTTCGACCAGGACGTGCGCAACATCGTCCCACCGCGCAGCCAGCAGATCCACATCGACGCCATCACCAAGGCGATGGACGTCAGCCGGCCGCGCGAGAAGACCGACATTACCAAAATCCTCCGCCGCGTTACCGAGTCGATCCCGTCGCGCGGCATGATTGTGCTGGTGTCCGACCTGCTGGTGGACCGCGAGCCGCTGTTCAAGGGCCTGGAGATGCTGTGCCAGCGGCGACACGACATCCTGATCTTCCACGTCCTGGACGAGGACGAGATGCTCTTCCCCTTCGCCGGCACGACGCGCTTCGAGGGCATGGAAGAGTTGCCGCACCTCCTGTGCGACCCGCGGGCTTTGCGGGCGGGATATATCGAAGCGCTGGAAGAGTACCTGGTCGAGGTGCGCCGCGGCAGCGCCCGCCAGGGTATCGATTACGCCCTGGTGCGCACGGGCGATTACCTGGACGCTGTGCTTTCCAAGTTCCTGCACCATCGCATGGCGCTGAAGTCATCGGCCAAATCGCGCACCGGTATTGGACAACCATGATGGAGTAACCGCTCTTTTCTGCAGGACGGATTGCCAATCCGTCCTACCCAGGAAAAGCAGTTTCTGGACAGGCTTGACGCATGCTGCAAACTTTTCTCAATCCCGCTTATTTCTTCGCCGGGCTGGCCCTGATCAGCTTGCCGATCATTATCCACCTCATCAACCGCATGCGCTTCAAGCGCATTCGCTGGGCGGCCATGGAGTTCTTGCTCAAGTCGCAAAAGCGCAACCGCCGCCGGCTCATCATCGAGCAATTGCTGTTGCTGGCGCTGCGCTGCTTCTTGATCTTCCTGGCCGTCATGCTCGTGTCGCGCTACCTTGGCCTGTCCTTCGCCGGTTTTGAACTGCAAAACACCACGCACGTGCTGCTGGTGGACGACACGTTGAGCATGTCCGATCACTGGCGCGAAGAGGGCGAGACCCGGGACGTCTTCAAGACCGGCAAGGACCTCGTCGTCAAGGAAATTGCCAAGAATGCCGTCCAGGCGCGCACGGCCCAGCGGCTGGTGCTCATCCCGCTCTCCGATCCGAATCGCCGGCCGTTCGATCAGCGGCTGAATGAGCAAACCATTCCGGACCTGGAAAAGGCGCTGGCCGATCTGGAATGCACGGCCCTGCACGTCGATCTGTCGAAAGGTGTGGAGGCGGCCAAGGATATCCTCGACAAGGTGCCGCAGGACAAGCGCATTCTTCATGTGGTGAGCGATTTCCGCCGCCGCGATTGGAGCGAGCCCGATGCCGCGGCGCTGAATACGGCGCTGGAGAACGTCAACCGGGCCGGCGTGAACATCAACCTGGTGGACGCCGCTCATCCGTATCGCAACGAGATTCAGAAAACCCCCTTGCACCACGATAACCTCGCCATCGTGGATCTGCGTCCGGAGACGCGCGTCGCCTCGCGCGACCTGCCCGTGCAGTTCAAGGTCGCCGTCACCAATTACGGCGCCAGCGTCCGCAAGAACATTCGCGTGGCGGTCAAGGTGAACGGCGGCGAGCGCCTGGAAGGCTCCGTCAACATGGAGATCCAGCCCGGCGAGACTAAAGAGGATTCGTTCCAGATTGCCTTCGACCAGCTGGGGTTCAACCAGGTGAGCGCCAATCTCGAAAGTGAAGAAGTTGGCTTGCAGGGAGACAATATCCGCTACGCCGTGATCGACGTGCGCAAGCAGGTGCCGGTGCTGGTGGTGGACGGTGATATCTCCAACGCCATGAAACCGGGCGGCGACACCTACCACATTCAAACGTTCTTGACCGTGGCGAAGGGTTATCAAGTGGTGCCGCGCGGCGTATCGGAGCTGGAGCAGCCTACCATCGATCAGTACGCTTCCATTTATCTGCTGAACGTCCGCGATTTCAGCGACAAGGCCCTGAAAAATCTGGAGAACTACGTGCGCGACGGCGGCAGCGTCGCCTTCTTCCTGGGCGAGCGCGTGCGGCCGGAATTTTACAATGACAAGCTCTACAAGAAGGGCAACGGCATTTTTCCCGCTCCTCTGGCGGACCGCCCGACGCCGCCGATGTCCGACAAGGAACTGGAGCCGGATCTCTTCGATCTTCAGCTCAAGCTATTTGTGCGCGATCCGAACCACCCGATCTTCCAGGAAATATGGAAGCCGAAATATCAGCCCTATTTCGCTTTTCTGTCGATCAAGCGCTACTACACCGTGCCGCGCCGGCAGTGGGAGTTCAAACCCGGCCAGGTGGAGGAAATCGTCACGCTGCCGAACCAGAAATCCATGCGCGAGTATGCCAACCAGGGACAACTGATCCTCGAAAGTCTTGGCCGCCTCATTAGCGATCCCCAGAATGCGAAATACAAGTCGGCCCTGGAGCAACATCAACGCTCGATTCGCGATACCCTGCTGGGCGACAAACCGCTGTATGAACTGGCGAAGGAGCTCGACTCTTTGCTCGGCAAAAGCAAGGAGGAGAACGCCGACGAGCAGAAAGTGAACCTCGCCGAGTTCTGGAAGCAATCGGAGAACCAGAAGTTGCGCGGCCAGATCGACAAGTTCCGCGAAGAGGTGCAACTGGGCGACCCGCTGATCATTACCGAGAATTACGGCAAGGGCCGCGTCATTGCTTTTCTTACTACGGCCGGCACCGCCTGGAACGACTGGGCCGGCGGTGGCGCAGCCTCTTTGACCTATCCACCCATGCTGGTGGAAACGCAAAGGTGGCTCACGGCGGGCGGCGGCGACACCAATCGCATCGTCGGCAGCCCTCTGTCCATCGAAGTCGACAGCAGCCGTTATGAAGGGCGCATGCGCTGCTTCTACCAGCCGGAGACAAAGGAAAACGACCCAGCAAAAGCCGGCGGCAATCAGGACCCAAATGCGAAAGACACCGGCCTTATCGACAAGGGCGAGATTAGCGCCATGGAGTTGTCCGGCGACAAACGCGGCCGGCTGCAATTTGACTTCGATGGCGCGAAAAAGCCCGGCCTGTATCGCTTTGAATTGACCCTGCGCGACGACAAGGGCGCGGTCGGCGCGCAGCCGAAAACCGAGCAGCGTGCTTACGTCTTCAACGTGGACACCGTGGAGAGCGACCTGCGCCGCGCCGCCAAGGAAGATCTCGAGAAAAACGGCGCCAAACTGCGCAACCCCGGCACCGGTTGGGGCAGCGCCCTCGCCGATCGGCAGAGCGATCTTTCCGAGTCGCCGTGGTTCTACCTGATATTCCTGGTCATCCTTGTCATCGAGCAGGCGCTGGCGGTGCATTTGAGCTTCCACTTGAAGGGCAGCGAGGCCTTGCCGGCAGCAACGCGGCCGCAGGCTAGTGCGGCGTGAGGGATTAGGATTTGAGGCAAATGTAGCGAGAGAGTACCGAGTCACTCACTCAGTACTCAGTACTCAGTACTCGGCAGCGAGTTCTGTTCATTCAGCAACATAGGGTCACCCATGGATACGGACACATCCAACACCACGCACGAAACCCAGTTCGTCCTGCGCCGGCTTGAGGAAGCGCTGCGTCTCTTCGGCCACGAGACCGACCCACACTGGTTCTGGATTCTGGTCCTCGTTGTCGTACTCGCTGTCGGCTTTGTGTACGTGGGCTGGATGTACAAACGCGACAGCCAATCGGTCGGCTGGGGCTGGGCGTCTTTCCTGGCGCTGTTGCGCTGCTGCGTTTATGGAGTTCTGGCGGCGGTATTCCTGCTGCCCGCGTTGCAGACCTGGGAAAGGACGGAACTGCATTCCAAGGTCGTCCTTGGCGCCGATGTCTCCGGCAGCATGGGCAACCGCGACGGCGTGCCCTCGGAGACCATGCCGGTCGAAAAGCTTCCCACGCGCCAAGACCAGGTGATCGGCTTGCTGAGCGATGAACGGACCGGCTTTCTCAAAAGTCTGCAGGAAAAGAATCCGGTCTATGTTTATCGTTTCGGCGGCCGGGCGGACGAACAGTTCAAGGTCCTGGAGGGCGGCAAGCTTCTCTCTACCAGCGAATGGGCCGATTGGCTCAAACCCAATGCCAGCGAGAAGATGCCTGAAGGCCTGAGTGAAGACGAAAAAGCAAAATTCCAGAAACGGCTCGATCTGCACAAGCAACTGGTCAACGGCACCAACATTGCCGAAGCCCTGACCGAAATCATGAACCGTGAAGCCAACAACATGGTGCAGGGGATCGTTGTCTTCAGCGACGGCCGCAGCACGCAGCTCAATAATGAGGTAATGGACGAGTTGAAGGCCCGCGCCCGCCGCGCCAAGATACCGATCTTCGCGGTCGCCGTGGGCGAATATCGCCAGCCGATCAGTATTGCCAACCTCACCTTGCAGGCGCCCGAGCAGGCACGGCCGGACGACAAGTTCCTGATCCGCGTGGAGGTGGACGGCGAGGGCCTGGCCAATCGCGAATCGGTTACTTATCTCGATATCACCGGTCCCAAGGGAGACAAGCGGACGCTGGACAAGCCGTTCAAATTCAACTCCGGCACGGCAGGCGTGCCGCACGCCCAGGCCGAGTTTGAAATCGACGCCGCCGCACTGGGCGTGGCGCCCGTTAACAGCAAGAAGCCGGAATTGGAAGAAGGGGACTATGTTGTCCAGGCCCGCGTCCCCAAGGACAAGCGCGAGATCTTCATCGGCAAGGAGCACGCCAGCGACAAGGCCACGGTGCACGTGGTCAAGAAGCCCCTGCGCGTGCTGCTCTTCGCAGGCGGACCGACGCGCGATTACCAGTATGTGCGCACCATGCTCGTCCGCGAGGTGGACGCCAAGCGCGCGGAATTGAGCATCTATCTGCAGACGCGGCGTGACGGCGTGGTCCAGGACGTGCCGGCCGAGCGCTTGCTGAAGTATTTTCCCAACCGCATCGGCGAGGACGCCGCGGACGTCAAGAGCGAGGACCGCTATTACAATCTGTCGCAATACGACCTCATTATCACCTTCGATCCCAACTGGGGGGAACTACCGCAAGAAACCTTGGCGCCTCTGGAGAAGTGGGTGCACCTGCACGCGGGCGGCTTGATCCTGGTGGCCGGACCCATAAACACATACCAGCTCGCGGCGCCGACCAATCGGGACACGATGAAGCCCATCCTGAACCTGTTCCCAGTCATCCTTCAGGACAGCCGTTTGCTCGGCCTGGGCGGCGCAGGCGATCGACCCACCAGTGAGCCATGGCGGCTCAACTTCCCGGGCGCCACCGCCGAGATGGAGTTCCTCAAGCTCGATGAAGAGGCCAAGGATCCGCTCGGAGGCTGGGAGGAATTCTTCACCGGCCTGCCCAAGGCGCAGGTCACCAAGGAAACACCCGTCATTCGCGGCTTCTACAGCTATTACCCGGTCGAGGACAAGAAGGCCAGCGCCGTGACGATCGCAACCTTCAGCGATCCGCGTGCCCGGCTCAAGGACGGCAACCGCGAGCAACCGTTTCTGGTGAGCATGCCCTACGGCAGTGGCAAGGTCGTCTATATCGGCTCGGGCGAGCTGTGGCGGCTGCGCCAGTACCGCGAATCGTTCCTCGAGCGCTTCTGGACGAAGCTGTTCCGCTATGCGGGCTCCGGCAACATGACGCGGCTCAACACGCATGGCAAGATCTACATGGCGCCGTCCTTCTCCGCGGGGCAGTTCGTCACCGTCAGAGCCAAGCTGCTCGGCCGGGATCTGCTGCCGCTGTCACAAAATGCCCGGCCCAAGTTTCAGCTCAAACCGCCCGCCGGCGTCACCATGCCCACGACCTACGAGATGGCCGCCGAGCCGGCCACCCAAGGCGCGGAGTGGGCTGGCTGGTTCGCGGGCCGTTTTCGCGCCCTGGCGCCGGGCCAGTACCAGGTGGACCTGCAAGTCCCCGAGTCCGGCGAGATGCTCTCGCAACGCTTCCTGGTCAAGGAATCAAACCCGGAGCTGGACAACACCCGCCCGGACTTCGGCCAGCTTTATCAACTGGCCAGCGAAGTGACCGATTTCCTGCCGCGCATGGACAGGGGTACGCAGGAGGAGATCAAGGACGCCGTGGACAAGACCGCGGCCGCCTTGCTGCACCACACGGAGGATGAGGGAGCGGAAGGCGTCAAGCGCGATCAAGCGAAAGACAAGGCCAGGGCCGCCGCCAAGCAGACGAGCGCGGACAAAGCAGTGCCGCGCCTGTTCTTCGATCTAACCTCGGCGCACCTGATTCCCAGGTGCATGGTAACCGAAAGCAAGGTCCAGCGCAGCCGCGGGCCCGTGAAAGACCTTTGGGACCTTGGCTTCACGGTTTCGGACGATCCACGCGTTCGCCTGGCGACCGTGCTGATTATTGTGACCGTACTGCTGTCTGTGGAATGGCTGACACGGAAGCTTTTAAGGCTGGCCTGACGTTCGGCCAAACCAGCTAAACAACCTGAGCGAAAAAAGAACCGACTCCCGGAGTATGTTTGATGGCAACCGTCGAAACCACGAGCCGCGCGTTGAACCGCGATGAATACCAGCGTCGCGTTACGCATCCCCTGCAGCGCCTGCGCGGCTACATCCGCACCTACGTTACCCTGGAAGGTATCGCGGTCCTGTGCATCTATGTGGCACTCTGGTTCTGGATCAGCCTGGCCGTCGATTTCGGCTTCTTCAAGATCTTCTCCATCGATTGGGTTCAGGTGCTTCCTTTCGGTTTGCGCGCCACGGTTCTGGGCGCGCTGGCGGCCGGCCTGCTGATCGTGGTGGCGCGCAAGGTTTTCTTCCGGCTCTTCCGCGAGTTTCGCGATGGCCCGCTGGCCCTGGTGCTGGAAAGGCGCTTTCCGGCGGACCTGGGGGACAGGCTCATCACCGCCGTGGAGCTGGCCGATCCGGGCAAGTCGGAGCGTTATGGCTACTCGCAGCAGATGGTCGATCAAACGATTCATGAAGCGGCCGAGCGCATCGACCGCTTGCCGGTGCAGGAGGTTTTCAACTGGGCGCGTCTGCGCCGCTACGCCCTGCGCGTCGGCGTGCTGACGGCGGGACTCTATCTTCTGGTGGCCGTCGCCTATTGTGCAATTGCCCGCCGGAGCCCGGCCGATTTCGTGCCGCGTTTCAATAATGTGGCGGCTATCTGGTTTGAGCGCAACATCCTGCTTTCCGATACGCTTTGGCCGCGACGCGCCTATCTGGAGCTCGTGAATTTCCCGGCGAGCGGCGACCTGCGTGTCGGCCGCGATGCCCCGCCGCCGGCCTTGCGGGTGCGGGCGCTGAAATGGGTCATCGCCGACAAGACCGCGCCGGAAGGCTGGCGCGCGCTGGAGTGGGACGACCTTTCTTCCAGCCCCTGGTTGGCGCAGGTCGGTTTCACGGGAACCTTGCCCGACGATTGGCAGCACCTGGGCATGGATGAGCTGGAGCAGCGCATCAACAGCAGCGATCTGGATCCTGCTCACGTGGTTTCGGCGGCTTCTATGCGAAATACCTTTACGACGCTTGAGGCTATTGCCGAAGCGCCGCGCATGGCCCGCCGCTTGCGCAAGCTCGTCGTCCCCGACGTGGTTGTCGTTTACTACAAGGGCGCCACGCTCCGCAGCGAGCAGAGCCTGAAAAAGGAAGCCGGCCAGGAGTATTCCGGCGTGCTTTCCGATCTCAAGGAGTCGGTCCGCTTCACCGTCAACGGCGAAGATTACTTCACCCCTTATCGACAAATTACCATCGTGCCGCCGCCCAGCCTGCTGGAGCTGAGCGCCGACCGCGAGGAGCCGGCCTATCTCCATCAGCGCCCGCCTATCGGCAAGGAGATGAAGGACCTGCGCGGCAGGAAACAATTCTTCAGCGAAACGCCGATCTCCCTGTCCGGGACCGCGTCGCGGCTCGACATCCCGGCCGGCACCAACCTCGTGCTGCACGGCAAAACCGACAAGCCGTTGCGCGTGGTGGACGGGCTGCACCTGCGGCCGGGCGAGGCCAGTGCCCCGGTCAACGTCCCGATCCGGTTCATCGATGGCCAAACGTTTGAAGTCCGGTTCGATAATATTACGGCGCCGCTAGATTTCCGCTTCGAGATGATCGACACCGATAACGTGATCGGCCTGCGCCAGGTCGTCATCAAACCGCTGGAAGACGCGCCTCCCGATGTTGATGTTGAGATCGAAGTGATCCGCAAAACCAACCAGGGCTACATGGTCACGCCCCGGGCGCGCATCCCATTCAGCGGCAAGGTGCGCGACGATCACGGCCTCAACAGCATCGATTTCAATTTCACGCTAGCCTCGTTGGATTCGCAGACCGCCGTCAACAGTATTCAGGTGGCTAGCGCCTTGGCGCTTTCGCCATGCAATCCAACGTCTGGGCTGCTGGAGCCCGGCTACCTGAACTTCGTGGCCGGCCTGATTCGCTCCTCGGCGGACGACGCCGGCAAGCCGCCACAGAAAGTGCCGCTCGCCGCCTTTGCACGCCGCTTCCAGGAACTGGCCGCGGACGCCCTCTCTGCCGACGAATTCGAAAAGCAGTTGCACAACGGGGAGCAGGCCAGAATGCTGCGCGATCATACGCTCGATCCGCAGGACGAAAAGGAAGGCATTTTCGACGTTGAAAAACTCGGCCTCAAAGTGTCGGAGATCGAAGGCCAACGCGTTGTCCAGCCGCGTTATCGCATGCGTCTGTGGCTCGTGGCCACCGACAACAACGTCGAAACCGGCCCGGGCGTCGGCCAGAGCAAGGAGAAATTTGTCGTCCTCATCGTCTCGGAGAACGAACTCCTGCTGGAGATCGCCAAGAGCGAGGAAAGCCTGCATCTGAAGCTCGAGGACGCCGTCCAACGGCTGAAGGACGGCAAGTTGAAGCTCGAACAGGTTGGCCAGGAATTATCTTCCCTCAAGCCGAACGAGTTCAGCCCCATGGCGCGTCGTCTGGAAGAGATTCAGGAGACGCTCATCAAGAGCTGGGACGTGAGCCGGGAAGTGCTCACG
This sequence comes from Gemmataceae bacterium, assembly GCA_035939715.1. GTDB lineage: Bacteria > Planctomycetota > Planctomycetia > Gemmatales > Gemmataceae > DASZFN01. The sequence continues at coordinate 9,051 of DASZFN010000111.1, forward strand.
GACTATCAGAAGATTCTCAAGGAATTGCAGGTCAATCAGGTCCGGCCCGCCATCGTCCAGCGCGTGGACGGCAACATCTGCCGGCCCCTGGCGGACGCGAATAACCTGCAGTTTGACCTGACCGATAAGTCTCTGGCCGATTTCCACAAGAGCCTGGAAGACCAGAAGAAGGACATGCCCCCGTTCGATGCGGCGAATAAACAGCTTCAAGATTTGATCGACCGGCTAACGCGCGTCCTGGACGCAATGGGCGACATCACCACGATCAACAAGCTCATTCAACAGCTCATGGAAATTGAGGCGCGGGAACGCGAGGCAACCGAGGAGTTTAAGCGAAAGTTTGCCGAACTACAGGACAAGATAATAAATGACCAATTTGGACCCGAGAGCAAACCGCCAGAGAAGAAAGAAAAGAAATAGGATCTTGGCCTCGTGCACGCTGATAGCTACCGTTCACGCCTCCAGCCGGTACTTCGCATTGGCGTGCAGATAGCGCTGCACGCGGTCGGTTCGCGTCACGGCCTCTGCCAGAAAGCCTACCGCCTGGCAGAGTCGTTCATCCGGCTCAGCGCAGCTAAAGCGCAGGAAGCCCTGCCCCGCTGCACCAAAGCATTCGCCGCCCAGGCAGGCGACGCCGAGCCGCTCATCCGCCGCTTCCAGCAGGAACATCGCCAGACCGTGCGAGGTGATGCCCAGGCGCCGGCAGATGGCCGATACGTCCGGGAAGACATAAAAGGTCCCGGCCGGCATGAGCACCTTCACGTTGTCCACGCGGCGGAGTTCGCCTACCAGTAATTCCACCTTTCGACGAAACCGCTCCATGACCTCATCCCGCTCCGCCCCGTCGTGTTCGAGGGCCGCCTGGGCTGCCCACTGCGACACCGGCGAAACGCAGGAGAGCGACGTGTTGATCATCTTGCCGATCACTTCCGCGAGCTTCGGGCTGGTAACCGCGTAGCCGACGCGCCAGCCGCTCATGCTATAGGACTTGCTGAAGGTGTAGGCGGCCACGGTCTGGTCCATGATCCCGGGCTGACCGAGCATGGGGAAATGCCGGCCTTGCCAGACCATGTGACAGTAAGGCTCGTCGCTGAACAGGGCCACATCGCGGCCGCGCACCAGTTCGGCCAGGCCGTGCAGGTCCTCCGCCGTCGCCACGCCGCCGGTCGGATTGTGCGGTGAGTTGAGAAAGATTGCCTTCGCCCGCGGCGTCTTGCGGACAAACTGCTCGACATCGTTCAGATCGGGGCGAAACGCATGCTCCTGGCGCAGCGGACTGTAGACCGCCTGGCCGCCGCGGCGCTCGATGTTGGGCGCATAGGTAGGGAAATGGGGACTGAAAACCAGCACCGCATCGCCGGGATTGAGAAACGCCTCGCAAAAAAACTGCTCAAAGACTTTCGCCCCCGGCCCCACCACGATATGGGCCGCCGTAACGTCCACGCCAAATTCCCGCCGGTAGTTGGCGGCGATAATTTCCTTGAACTCCGGCAGTCCTGACGAAGCACAATAGTGCGTGGCGTTGCTTTGGATGGCGCGCATGCCGGCGGCCAGGGCCTGCCGCGTCGTGGGGAAGGGACTATCGCCGATTTGCAGTTCAATCACGTCCTTGCCCTGGGCCTTGAGCCGCCGGGCCACGGCAAGCACGTCGAAGGCGGTCTCACCGGTCAATGTCTGGGCGAAACGGCTCAGGGTCGCAGGAGCGGGTTGCATGGGGGTTCTGTCGCTTGTGGCTATTGCTTGGCGGCAATGGTCTGCGCCAGCGGCCGCACCACGCCGGGGATGATATGGCTGTCCACCAGCTCCTGACAGAGCCGGCGTTGATGCTTGTACGATTCGCCGAAGGTCTTGTGCGGTTGCCGGCCCCAGTACTGGCGCACGGTGAAGTACACGCTGATGGGCGCCTCGGGGAACTGGCCCGTGCGGATCTGGTAGGCGTTGGTGCGCGTTTCGATGCTCAGCCGGCATTGCAGCCGGCAGTCCTCATCCAGGCTCAGCATCAGCGACGGCTCGTAATTGATGACGCGGTTGCCGGGCAACTGCACGAGGTTTTCCAGGGTGCTGTTGAGGCCCAGGGCTTCGACCACGACCTCATCATGGTTGCCCATGAACGTGAAATCGAACGCGAACAGCACGTCCATGGCCTCGCAATCGATCGAGCTGAAGTCCAGGTGGTAAGGCACCAGCTCCAGCACGCGCTCGTGATGGTTGTCGGCGAGCTCCAGTTCCGGCGGATTGACGAACCCCGTGCAGACACGGCGGGTTTCCAGCGTCACCCAGCGGTAGCTCCCCTGCTCGCGATTCTCCTCAAGCACGTACTCGCCGTTCTCCCGGCAATCGAAGTCGGTCATCTGCGGGAAGGTCTTCTGCAGGCTGTCGAAGAAATGCAGGATTGTCTCGCGGCCGGCCGGAAGTTCCATCTTGCTGTTCAGGTACACGTACACGCCGAAGTCGTCGCACAGCGAACTGTACGGGTTCATTACTTTTTCCTCGCACACATTGGCAGGCACCCATGTCCGGCGATAGCTTCGGCGTGATGCAAATTCATTGTTGGGCTTTTGGCCGGTAAATGCAAGCCCCCATGCCGGTTTTGTTTGCCAGTTTGCCAAGTTGCGTGCCACCTGTGGCAAACATGTTCGATGTTCTAAACGATGACAGATACAGGGCTTACGCTGAAGATGATGTCGAGTTTGCCACTTTGCCAGGGGCCACGGGGGGCGGCGATTGCTATGCAGAGGAACACAAGCCCGTTCAGAATGGGCAGCTTCATCCTTTCCTGAAACCTGCCGGCAATTCGGGTAGTATTCCTGCGGGACATACCGCGCCATATACTTTGCCAAGGTAACCACCACAGGAAGGGAAATTCCCATGCGCTGGCTTGCTCTTTGCCCGACCATTTTGGCTCTGTGCGCGTTTGTGCCCGCCGGCAGCCCGGTGCGGGAGAAGATCGCGGCGACCGAACTACTTGGCAAGACCATCGACAACGTGCCCTTGCGCAGCACGGCCGGCAAAGTGGTGCCGCTGCGCGATCTGCGCGGCAAGAAGGCAACCGTGGTGGTTTTTCTCTCCTTCGAGTGCCCGGTCTCTAAAAGCTCTTGCCAGCCCCTGGCTCTGCTGTCCGGCAAATATCCTGAGGTGGCCTTCATCGGCCTGACGACGAGTGATGAGGAAACGCTTGGCCAGATCGCCGGTTATGCCGAGGAGTTCAAGCTGCCTTTTCCGATCCTGAAAGACGAGCGCCGCGCCGCCGCCCAGGCCTTCCAGGCGCGGACGACGCCGGAAGCGTTTGTGCTCGATGCCGACATGGTCCTGCGCTATCGGGGCAGGATTGATAATGCCTATGCCGCCCGGCTGCGCAAGAACACCCAGGTCACGCGGCACGATCTGCAGCAGGCCCTCGACGAGATCCTCGCCGGGAAATCGGTCAGCACTCCGGCTACCCAGGCGGTCGGCTGCGCCATTCAGTACGAAACGGCAAAGAAGTCGGCCGGAAATGCCGTCACGTTCTACCGCGACGTTGCCCCGATCTTGCAGAAACACTGCCAGACCTGCCATCGTCCCGGTGAGGTGGGACCTTTTTCGCTCATGAGTTATCGCCAGGCGGTCAGCTGGGCCGCCGACCTGAAGGAGTACGCGCAGAGCCGCAAGATGCCGCCCTGGAAGCCGGTGGACGGCCATGCCTTTTACAACGAACGCAAGCTGACCGACAAGGATATCGCCACGCTCGCCGCCTGGGTGGACGGCGGCACGCCCGAAGGCGATCCGAAAGAGGCTCCGCCGCCGCGGCAATTCACCAGCGGCTGGCAACTTGGCGAGCCCGACCTGGTGCTAACGATGAGCGAGGAAATGCAAATCGCACCAACAGGGGACGATCAGTTCCGCTGCTTTGTCTTCCCCACCAAGCTCACCGAAAATAAATTTGTTACGGCCCTCGAGGTGCGCCCCGGCAACCCGCGCATCGTCCATCACACCCTGCTGGCGATCGATGCTTCCGGCCAGGGCCGCAAACTGGAGCAACACGAACGAGCGAAAAAGCATGCCGGCGAGGTCCTCGACCGCGGTCCCGGTTATCCGGTGGCCATGGGCTTCGGTTTCGTGCCCCTGGGCGGCATGGGCGGCTGGGCGCCGGGTCAGATGCCGCGCTATTTGCCGGAAGGCAGCGGCTACTATCTGCCCAAGGGCGCGGACGTGGTCATGCAGGTGCATTACCATCGCGATGGCCGGCTGGAAAAAGACCGTTCGACCATCGGCCTCTACTTCGCCAAGAAGCCGGTGTCCAGGCGCTACCAGAGCATGATCTTGCCCGGCCTGGTTACCGTAATTCCGGCCGGCGAGGCGCATCATCGCGTGAAAGGCAGCATCTGGATCGATCAGGACTGCACGCTCTACACGGTGATGCCGCACATGCACATGCTCGGCAAGGAGATCAAGGTGACCATGACGCCGCCCGCGGGCAAGCCGGAGACGTTGGTGGCTATACGGGACTGGGATTACAACTGGCAGGAGACCTACATCTTCAAGGAGCCGCTTGCCGTGAAGTCCGGCACGCGCTTCGATGTCGAGGCCTTCTACGACAACAGCAGCAGCAACCCCAACAACCCCAGCAACCCGCCCCGCCGCGTAACCTACGGCCAGCAAACAACCGACGAGATGTGCTTCGTCTTTCTCGGAGCGACCTCGGACAAACCGGGCCGCCTGCGCATGCGTCTCTTGCCGCCGCGCAACAACGGCAAGAGCGCAGAGTAACCTGGATATTTCCATTTCTGAAGATCAATAAAAGCAGAAATGCCCCTGGCGGCTTGGGGTCAGCGCCAGGGGCAAGTCGGTTGGACAGTGCGGTTTCGGATCGACAGAATAAAAATGTGTTTACAAGGAAAATCGTACCCGCACCATCAACCCTCGCGGGCTTCAAAGTCGTCGCAGCATTCCATGCTGATGCCGGCCTTCTTCAGCAGGTCCACTTCCCGCTTGGTTGCGGAAATCAGCCGGTAGAACTGCTTGGCATGCTGGCTGTCGATCTCGAAGCTTTTGCGGCCGTTGTCGGCGACCAGCGTGCCGGCACCGCTTCCCCCCAGGGGCTCTTCCAGCTCGGCTTGCAGGAGCGGCCCTCCAGACTTATCTCGAATCAACATAGCACAACTCCTCCCAGCTCTTGCTCCGTTCCGGCCCCGCCCCGGGTACTGGAACATCCAGACCTGAGCCCTATTTTGCCACTAGTCTTTATTCGGATGCAAGAGAATCTTTAACTCCGGGGCTCTGGAGAAACGAGGGGCCTGCGTAGGAATGTGCCGGATTTAAGGGGATGACTGAATTGACGGATTTCCCGGTGGGTCAAGAAATCTGATCCTGACGCCTTGGCTCGTCAGGATCAGAGCTCTGTAATGACGAACCGTTTACCCTTGCTTTTTAGCCGCGCTGTAACGCTCGGCCACGTTATTCCAGTTGGCCACGTTCCACCACGCCTTCACATACTCGGGCCGCCTGTTCTTGTACTTCAAATAGTAGGCGTGTTCCCAGACGTCGATGCCGAGGATCGGCGTCTTGCCCTGGAGGAGCGGGCTATCCTGGTTCGGCGCGTTGATGGCATTGAGCTTGCCGCCGTCGACAATCAGCCAGGCCCAGCCGCTGCCGAAGCGCGTGATCGCCAGTTGGTTCAGCTTGTCAACGAACTTATCGAAGCTGCCGAAGGTTTCGTCGATGGCGGCCGCCAGCTCGCCGGACGGTTTGCCGCCGGCATTCGGTCCCATGATCTGCCAGAACATGGAGTGATTGGCGTGACCGCCGCCGTTATTGATGACGGCCTGGCGTTTGTCTTCCGGAACCTTGTCGATGTTGCGCAGCACTTCTTCGACTGGCATGCTCAAGAGGTCGTCGTGTCCTGCCAGGGCCTTGTTGAGGTTGTCCACGTAGGCCTTGTGGTGGAAATCATGATGGAGCTTCATGGTCTCCGCGTCGATGGTCGGCTCCAAGGCGTCGTAGTCGTAGGGAAGCTTGGGAAGCGTGAAGCCGGCTTTCTTTTCATCGTCGGCCCGCGCCATGAGGGGAGCCAGTGCCAGGGTTGCGGCGCTCACGCCCGCTGCTTGCAGGAATCGGCGTCTACTCAGTCGCTGCATGATCCGTCTCCTTGTTGGCTGTGCTGAGGGATGCCACCAACTATTGGTGAAAAACGGCCGGCACACGCCGGCGCGCTAAATGACCGTGCAATGTCGCAGCATTGTAACCCGAAGCGCCAGCGAGGGGGCCTCGCTGGCGCTTCGGGTTACAATGCTGCTGAATCGACGAAACCAAAAGTCCGTCCTCTTATCCGCATAGGCAAGCCTGCCAGTTACCAGCGCTGCGGATATTGTATTAGCAGCCAACGCAAAATGAGCGCCGCAAAACACCTGCCGGAGGGATCTTCCATGAAGAACATCCTTGGCAAAGTCGTGCCGCTTACCCTTTTGTTCGCGACGGCTTTGTGTGCCGGCGTCTGCCCTCGGAGCGCAGGGGCAGCCGAAGCTGAGAAGCCAGGCCGGCATCTTCTCTATGTAGCCGTGCCGGGGATTCGCAATTACTTGGAGTTCGGCGGCGCCGGCATCCTGGTTTTCGACCGCGACCGGGACTATGCCTTCGTCAAGCGCATCGAAACTTCCGCTAGCCGCCGGCCGCAGCCGGAGAACATCAAGGGCATTTGCGCCAACGCCGCGACGCGCAAACTCTACTTCACCACGCCCACGCGCCTCTACTGCCTGGACCTTGTCGCGGACAGAGAACTCTGGGAGCAAGCGCTGCCCGGCGGCTGCGATCGCATGTCGATTACGCCCGATGGCCGCAAGCTCTATGTCCCCTCTTTTGAAGGACCGCACTGGAATGTGGTCGATGGGGCGACCGGCGCCGTGCTGGCGCGGATTGACACCCGGAGCGGATCGCACAATACCGTCTGCGGCCTGGATGGCAAGCGTTCCTTCCTCGCCGGCCTGCGCTCATCGACGCTGACCATGGTGGACACGAATACGCAGGAGGTAGTCGGCAAGGTCGGTCCGTTCAGCAACGCCATTCGCCCCTTCACCGTCAATGGCGCGGCGACGCGCTGTTTTGTCAACGTCAACGGCCTGCTCGGTTTTGAAATCGGCGACGTGGCGAGCGGCAAGGTGCTCTGCAAGGCCGAGGTCCAGGGCTTCAAGCAAGGGCCCACCAAACGGCACGGCTGCCCGAGTCACGGCGTCGGCCTTACTCCGGATGAACGCGAGGCCTGGGTGTGCGACGCCGCCAACAGCCGCCTGCATGTCTTCGATGTCACGACCCTTCCGCCCAGGCAGACCGCCAGCATCGCCTTGCGCGAGCAACCGGGCTGGATCACCTTCAGCATCGACGGCCGGCACGCCTATCCCTCCACGGGCGAGATTATCGATACGCAAACCAGGAAGATCGTCGCGGCCCTCCGCGACGAGAAGGACAGGCAGGTGCACAGTGAAAAGCTGCTCGAGATCATCTTCCGCGACGGCATCCCGGTTGACGCCGGCGATCAGTTCGGCCTTGGCAGGACGCGGCCTGGTTCCTAGATCCACAGCTCGCCGGACCTATTCCGCATTTGCATGCCACGCGCGCGTGATTAGAATTAATATGGAGCATCAATTGGTCCCAAGGTAAGACAAACATGGCGGACGGCAACGAAAGGCTTGCAGCAGACGTCAAGCCCCCGGCATCTTCCGTTCCTGCGCATGGCCAGGTCGCGAGCGTTCTCAAGGCCAAACCCGATGGCCAAGAAAATAATCACGGCAACGACCACGGCCTGACAGAGGAACTCAAACGACGGCTCGACGAAACTCGTCTGCCCGCGAGCCTGAAGGAGCAGATCCTTGCGCAACTGCCGTCAGCTCAGGAGCAGGAACGGCTGTACCGGGACTTGCAGGAAAAGGGCGGGCTCTCATTTCAAGAATTTCTGCATTCCTTGGGCGTTGAAGTCGAGCGACAGTCGTGAGCCAGCCAAGCGGGGGGCTCCCGCCTTATCGAGTCGTCTACTCGCAACTATGCCGCGACCAGACCAGAGAACTGCTGGGCACGCGCCAGGGCGAAGTCGCGCTTTGCAGAGGTCGCGCAGGCTGTCCGTGACATCAACACCCGGCTGGAATGGATTCCACTGGACTTCGGCGAACCCCTACGTGACCTCGTCGATTTGCGTATCCAGTTACGAATTGCCGCGCTCAAGCCGTTGGTCGTGACGTATGGCGTTGATGAGGACAGGCGCATCGTCTACGTTTCCTTGCCCTTCGATCTGCTTCCGAAGAGCGGACTTTGAGCCCCAGGCCTTGAAGCAATCCGTTGGCCACTTTGTGGAAACCGCGTCGGGATCATCATCCATTCTCATAGGCTGACGAAATTGACCCCGCTGGCATGCCCGCAATAGTCGGCGCCCGCAATGCGCGTAGTCACTCTTCTTCAAGGGGGAAAAAGCAAAAGCTCTGCTGGGCACTTCCATTCCCCCCGCAGAGCAAAACTTCGCACAGGCACGGCACTTGGCTGGCGGCGCAATTTCGCGAACCGGTTGGGCGAGCGTGAGCGTACGGCCCGAAGCCAGGCGCTGCGCCGAGTCCTGGAATCGCTGTCCGGCAAAGAAGTCACACCCGTCTTCCGGGGGCAAGGGCACGGACGATGGCGATGAGGATACAGGCGCCCAGGAAAGCCACAACCATGCTCCCCCAGAAACCATAGTCCCCTTCCACCAACATGCCGAACAAGAAGCCGCCGACCAGCGCGCCAATCAAGCCGAAGAGCAGGTCGCCAATCAGTCCGTAGCCGCTGCCTTTCATCACCAGGCCTGCCAACCAGCCGGCGATCAGGCCAAGGAAGAGCCAGGTTATCAACCCGCCCGGACGCAAAACGATCTCTGCGAGCATGGGTACCTCCGCGTTATGGTTTTGAAGAACGATGTGGTTCCATGATTCAGGCCAGGAGCGACTGCACGGCATGCTCTCGTGTGCAAAACGTGCGCCAAAAAGACAACTTGGTTAACGCGTCAGGTTGTTTTCCGGTTGAGAAGGTGATGGCATTCATGACGCTTCTGCGCCATTGCACTAAGCCTGGTCTTTGCCCCTGCCGCTCTCGAAACGCAGGTGGCTGCCGGGCAGCGGTTGCTCATGTGCGGCTACGGTGAGCCTGGCCAGCGCCCAGATAAGCACGGGTATGCACGCCCAGATCCCCCAGTACCACCAACGGGGAAACCAACAAGTATCATCGGCCGCTTGTGGTTGCTGCCCGGGTCCGATGGGCCGTTCACGCAGTCCCAGAACCAGGAGCGTGCATGCGCCCGCGGTCAGCCAGAAACTCGCGTGTACGAGCAGCACCCCCTTCTGGCTCATCCCCGGAAAAGCCTGCATGAAAGCGGCAATGACGGCGACCCACAGAATCAGCAGGAAGAGTAATTGTGCCCTGCCAAAGGCACTGGACGGCACGAGCGGCAGCTCGCCGCGCAGGTAGCGGCAAATCGCCAGAACGACGGCACAGGTCAGCACCGCGCCGACCAGCCCGAACCAAAGGCGCGGGTCCAGGCCGAAAAGGGATTCCTGGATTTGCTGATGCTGGTACCAGTTCCGCACGTTCTTGAACAGGTTCTCCCACATCATGACCACCAGCAATAAGGTCAACGCGAGCCAACGGGACGGCCCACCGGGGGAGTCTTCGGACGGCGGCGCGAGATTGCCGCGCAATACACGCAAGCAGCCGAGGCCCACGCCCAAGCCCATGAGCAGCCCAAAGCCCTGCTCCATCCATTTCCAGTAGTCCAGACCTTGAAGCATTTCATAACGACCGATAGGTCCCCACTGCGCCCGTCCCAGCATGTTGAGCAAGTCTGTGACCGCGAAGCCGATGCCGCCGGCCAGGAGCCCGTAGAGCGATAACGACAACGCGGCTCGATTGCGTGTGCCGAGCAGGTACACGACCAGACCAACATACAGACCGAGCACGCCCGCCCAGTTGTCGCTCCGCGGCGGCGTCATGCGCCAGCCCAGTACCCCGACAAACAGGCTGAGGCCGAGCCACCAGAATGCGCTCAAAATCAAAATCAACACGCACGCCGGCCGCGACCGCGGCAAGACCAGGCCGAGAACGGCTGCTACCAAGAGCGCAGCGGTGGCGGCCACCCAGCTGGTGTCATGGTTCATGGGCTGGTAGTGGAACCAGACCGGCGCATGACCGGAACCGACGAGATGTTCCCAGATCGAATTCCAGCCATGCATAAGATAGGCAGTGGCGCTCATCCACTGGCGGCCGTTCCAGACAGGAATCCACTCCAGGCACTTCCAAACGAGATAGATCGCCGTCAAAGGCCAGGCAAAGGCATCGAAGTAGGAACGCGCGCGCGTTATCCCCAGCCCGAGAACGGCGGCCCCGATGCCGGCCCAGAGCGCGCCGATCGCGAACAAGCAGGCGTAGCCGTACGCCACATCTGGAAAGGACGTATGCGCCGTGTAGCCAGTGATCTTCGCATAACTCATTTTTCCGCCGAAGGCCCAGCCGATCGCGCCGAGCATGGCCAGCAGCGACGCCCGCTTCCACCAGTCCTCGCGCCCCGAAGTAAGGCAGACAGACAGTCCAAGCAGCGCTCCGGGCACCATGGCCCCCCACTCGTGGCCGTAGTCCCCACGGAACCCCCAGCCGACCGACATGGCCAGCGCACACAAGACCGGCATCGCGAATCGTTTCAACGAAGATCCTTTCCAGCAAGGCGCTCACGGATCGCCATTATCGCCCTGCGCCGCCTCGCAATGAGCGACGCCACCGGGCTTGTCCCGGTGGATCGGTGATTGACAGCCAGATCCGTCGGGCTCACGAATCTACCGCCGCCGCGGGGCTTGTCCTGGCTTGTCTCCGCGGGGCGACGATTGGTCAGCCAGGCCGTCAGTCGTGGCTCCGCGGGGGACAAACCCCGCGGCGGCCTTCTTTATGAGAGGCAGTAACTGGCTGCCAGTCATCCATCCACCGGGACAGGCCCGGTGGTGAGACCGCGTCTCGGCCGCCACATGGCCCATAGCCGTCCACGGCGCAGCGCGATTAGCTAATAAAACGGATAGTGATTTCCGGGCGTTTTTTCCAATCCCCGTTCTCCGTGCCGTCTCCTGACCTTTGTTGCGCGCGCAATTTCCGGATACGCAAACGTTAGTGCCTGTACAGCCGTTATGGATTCGGCGGGATAGTGCCGCGCGCTCTACTGGATTGTTGATGGGCGCGGTCTTCCTGACCGGATATACTTCAAAGAGCGAACCACGGCTCCGGCCGTAGGTCAGGATTCTATCCTGATCGCTTCAAACGAGTCAGGATTGAATCCTGACCTACGGCGCAGCAGAAGGGACCCAGCATGGCCACCGACCTGCAACCCTCGCGAATCACCCCGGTCAAGCCGTCGGCTGTCAAATACGAGAGTTACGTCGAGGAACACCTGACCCTGGCGCGGCGGCGCATTCGCCTGCTCGACCTGGCCGCCGGCGGGCTCGGCTTTCTGGCCCTGACCTTCGCCTACGGCCTGGTGCTGGCCCTGGCGGACCGGAAGCTCGAATTCTCGTCGCTGACCCGGCAGATGCTGTTCGCGCTCTATGGCCTGGGCGGCGCCGTCTATCTGTATTTCGTAGTACTGGCGCCGCTGTTCCGGCGCATCAATCCGTATTATGCCGCCCGCTGTATCGAGGCGACTTTGCCGGAGGCGAAGAACAGCGTCGTCAGTTATCTGGATATGCGCCAGGAAGCTATCCCCCAGGCGTTTCGCAGCGCCATCGGCCATAAAGCCGCCAAGGACCTTGCCCAGGCCGACCTCGAAGAGGCGATCAGCGCCCGGCGGGCCTCGTGGATGGGTGGCGGCGCGGGCGGGTTGTTCCTCGGCCTGCTGATCCTTTATGTGATGAGCCCGCAGCAGTTCGTGTCGCTCATGAATCGGGCCTTCGCGCCTTTTGTGGAAGCCTCGATCGCCACGCGCACGCGGCTGACCCTGCTGCAGCCGGAAGGCGGCGACCTGGTGATCCCCGTGGGGCGCGCCGTGTCGTTCAGCGTGTGGGTGGACGGCAAGATCCCGGACGCCGCCAATCCGGACGGGCTCAAACTCCAGTACCGCTACAACGACACCGATCCCTACGAAGCCCGGCCGCTGGAACAGGGAGATGGGCCACGGCAATGGCTTACCAACCTCCGCGCCGGCGAAGTGCACAACGGTTTCTGGTACAAGATCACGGGAGGCGACGCGGAAACCGCCGAGTACCGCGTGCAGGTCCGCTCCAGCCCCTTGCTTACCGGGTTCGATGTCACCTATCACTACCGGCCCTATCTCCGCTGGCGCGACCAGAAGTCGCATGACCAGAACCTCCAGGCGCTGCGCGGCACGGAAGTGACGCTTGTCGCCCACACCAACCGTGCGGTCAAGGACGGACAACTGGTCGTCGCCGGCCAGAACGCGACGATCCTGGGAGAATTGTTGGCGTCGGATGCAAACGCTTTGCG
>DASZFN010000112.1:0-9365 GCA_035939715.1 Gemmataceae bacterium
ACCTGCCGGGCAAGCCGGCAGGGGTCCCAGCTCTTGCATAAATCGCAAATTCAAAACTGGCGCTTGGGTTACAATGCTGCAGAACTGGACACGCACTGGAACAAGGATTTCCGGGGCACAATTTGACCAGCTACTATTGACAACGGGTCGTCATTTGCTTAATCTACTTTGCATCACAAAGTTATTTGTGGAGGTCACCCGATGGATGCTCAGCAGGCCGCGCGGAACCTTGAAGTGATTCGTACGCTCATGGAGCGCACCTGCCATTATCAGCTCCTGACGGCGAAGGCGGGGTTGGCTGCCGGAACCCTGGCGGGCCTGGGATCCCTGGCGTTTCTCTTTCTAAGCCCGGAAAACCCCTGGCATTTCGGCGCCATCTGGGCCGGAGTTTTTGTGGGTTCCCTGCTGGCGACCACCATAAGCACGGTGCTGCGCGGCCGCGAACGCGGTGAACGGGTCTGGTCCCGGCAGGCGCGCGCCGTGCTGCTGGCGTTGGCCCCCTCGGTGTTTGCCGCCCTGGCCCTAAGCGCCTATTTCTTTGCGCGCGGGGAGCATCTCTGGCTGCCCGGCGTGTGGATGCTGTGCTACGGCCAGGGAGCCCTGGCTACTTCCGCTTACGCGCCGACGCCGATCCGCTGGCTCGGCTGTGCCTTGCTGCTGCTCGGCCCGGTGACCATGCTGCTCGGACAGGGGTGGGCCGTGCCCATGATGGGCATCGGCTTTGGGCTGGGCCACATTGGCCTTGGCTCGGCCTTGCTCATTGCGGAACGGCGTGAAAACGCCATTCGCCTGCATCGTTCGGTGGCGTGAGATCTTTTCCCCCCACGAGTTACTCCCGTGAATGCACTGAAGCGTCTGGTTGAAGAACTCGATCCCATGCTGCACGAGCGTGGCCGGCTGGCCATTGTCTCGGTGCTCGCGGCCGCGGACAGCTTGACCTTCACCGACTTGCGCGACGCCCTGGAAATGACCGACGGCAATTTGAGCGTGCACCTGCAGAAGCTCGAAGACAAGGGCTACGTCGCCATCGACAAGAAGTTCGTCGGCCGGCGGCCACAGACCACCTGCCGCCTCAGCCGGGCCGGGAAGCAAGCGTTCACGCGCTACCTGAATCACCTGCAGGCGATCGTGGAGCAGGGGCGGGAGCAAGCGGGGGCAGGCTGAGGTTAAGTCACACGGAATATTGCGGTTGCCTTGCAGAGGAGAGCGAACCATGAGAGTCCGCATGGCCGAGCACCTGGGGATGTGCTTTGGCGTCCGGGATGCCATTGACATGGCGCTGGCCTTGGCCCGGCGCGGTCCGGTGACGATCCTGGGCGATCTGGTTCACAACGAGGATGTGGTCGCGCATCTGGAAGCCGCCGGCGCCGCCCGCGCGCGCAGTCGGGAGGAGGTGCACACCAGCACCGTCCTTCTGACTGCGCACGGCACCGCCAAGCGCCTCCGCCTGCAGCTGGAAAAGGACGGCTTCGACGTCCATGACGCCGCCTGCCCACTCGTTACGCGCGTCCATCAGGCGCTGGCCAAGCTACGCGCGGAAGGCCGGCACCCGGTCATCATCGGCCAGGCCGGCCATGTCGAGGTGCGCGGCCTGATCGGCGATCTTGACGAATACAGCGTCGTGCTGTGCGAGGCAGACCTCGATCAACTGGAAGGCCGGCCGCGCCTGGGTGTCGTGGCGCAAACGACGCAGCCGCTGAGCACGGTTCTCGAGCTGGTCGCCGCCATGCGCCGCCGCTTCCCCGGGGCCGACGTGCGCTTCATCGACACGGTTTGCCAGCCTACCAAGGAGAGACAGCAGGCCTTGCTGGACCTGGCGGAGGAATGCGACGTGGTCGTGGTCGTGGGCGGCCGCGACAGCAATAACAGCCGCAAGCTCACGGAACTGGCACAGCGCCTCGGCCGGCCCGCTTATCAGGTGGCCAGCGCCGACGAATTGCGTCCGGAATGGTTCGCACAGGCACAGGTCGTGGGCTTGACGGCCGGAACCTCGACGCCGGAGCGGATCATCCACGAGGTCCGCGCGCGGCTGGAAGCGCTGAATTAAGCCCTGCTTTTGCTTGCTTCCCGGAAAGAGCCATGCTTCAAGCCTTCCGAAAATCTTCTCTGGAGGTGCCGGGCTGGAGCGCCACGCGCGTCTTGCTGGCACTGGTCCTCTTCGGCGTCAGCTTCGCTTACGTCGAAGCCGCTGTGGTGGTCTACTTGCGGCCGCTCTATGAACCGCTGCACGAGCGCTATCATCCGGGCTTCGAGAAGGGGGAGCTTTTCCCGTTGCTGCGGATGGAAGAACTGGAAGCGGCGGGGCCGGAAGCGAAACGCTGTCTCCTGGTTGAACTGGGCCGGGAAGCGGCCACGCTGGTCATGCTCGCGGCCGCGGCCCTGGCCGCAAGTCGAAATTTCCACCAGTGGTTCGCCGGTTTCGTGCTGGCCTTCGGAGTCTGGGACCTTTTCTATTATCTCTTTCTCAAACTGTTACTTGGTTGGCCGGCTTCGTGGATGGAGTGGGACTTGCTGTTCTTGCTGCCCGTACCCTGGGCGGGGCCGGTGCTCGCCCCGGTTCTTGTCGCTCTATCCATGGTCGGTGCGGGCGCGCTGGTCTTGCGTTCGGAGGGCACAGATAAACCCATTCGCCCCGGCGCTCTTGACTGGGTCGCCATCGTCGCGGGTGGCCTCTTGCTTGCCACCGCCTTCTGCTGGGATTGTCGCAATCTGCTGCAGGGAGGCGAACCGAATCCATTCAACTGGAGTCTTTTTGCTGTAGGGGAAAGTCTCGGCCTGGCAGGGTTTGTTCATGCCTGGCGGAAAAGCCATAATGGATGTTATGAGCCAGGACCAGAATCCCTCCAGCTACATTCATGGAACTGCCGCAGAGGAACAGCGGCGGCTCGCCAAGCTGAACGACCTGATCAATGAAGCCAGCCTGAAGGAATTGGCTCTGCGCAACGGCGAGAACGTGCTCGACGTGGGCAGCGGACTCGGCCAGTTCGCGCGGCTCCTGGCGCGCACCGCCGGCCGGGGTGCACGTACGCTGGCCATCGAGCGCGACGAGCAGCAGCTCACCGAAGCCCTCCGACTGGCACGGGACGAAGGCGAGGAAGGACTCGTCGACTTCCGTCGCGGCGATGCCATGGCGCTGCCTTTGGGTGATGATGAATGGGGAACGTTCGACGTCGCGCACGCCCGTTTTGTGCTCGAACACGTCACCGGTCCGCTGGCCGTGGTAACGAACATGGTGCGCGCCGTCAAGCCGGGCGGCCGGGTGGTCCTGGAGGACGACGATCATGACGTTTTGCGTCTGTGGCCCGAGCCACCTGGCGTTCGCCAGGTATGGGAAGCGTATATGCGCACCTACGACCGTCTGGGCAACGACCAGTTCATTGGCCGCCGGCTCGTGTCTCTGCTCCACGAGGCAGGCGCCGTCCCTCAGCGGAACACCTGGATTTTCTTCGGCGGTTGCCAGGGGCATCCCGCTTTCACGGCGCTGGCCCTCAACATGATCAAGATCCTGGAAGGCGCACGCGACACGGTGCTGGCGCAGTCGTTCCTCAACGCGGAATACTTTGATGCCGGCATCCAGGCGCTGCAAGCCTGGCGTCACCGGCCCGAGGCCGCGCTCTGGTACGCCATCAGCTGGGCGGAAGGAGTTCGTCCGCCGACGTAGCATTACGCCCCCTGGTGGGATACGATGCCAAGCAATGGTCATCAGTCATTGCTCATCCGCAAAGCGAGACGCAAACATGGATCGTCGCTGCCTGGTGGGAACGAGCCGGACGCTGAGGTTCTGGGTGGTCATTGCCAGCGCCTTCGCGCTCGGCGTCCTGGTCGAGCGCTATAGTGGCCTGCTGATTCCTTCCGGTCATGCGCCGCCCGGGGTCGAGCAAACTTTCCGGCCCTTCTGGGAGGCCTGGAACCTGGTCGATAAATTCTATGTCGATCGCAAAGCGGTTCAGCCGGAACGCATGACGCGCGGCGCGATTAACGGCATGCTGGCCAGCCTGGGGGACATCGGCCATACCTCCTATGTGACCAAGGAGGAATACGAGAAAGAGCTCGGTTATCTGGCGGGGAATTATCGGGGCATTGGCGCCCGTGTCAGCATGCGCGATCGCCGGCCGACCATCATGAGCACCATGGTAGGTTCGCCCGCGCGCGCGGCGGGTTTGAAAAGTGGCGATGTGCTGCTGGAAGTAAACGGCACGTCAACTATGGGTCTGGGCCTGGAGCGTGTGGTCGGCATGGTCCTGGGTGAGCCGGGCACGACCGTTAACGTGCGCGTGAGCCGGCCGGGGCAGGCGCAGCCTCTCGACCTGACGATTACGCGCGCCGAGATCGACATTCCCCATGTCACCTGGCGGATGTTGCCCGGTTTGCCGATCGCGCACATCGCCATTGAACGCTTCGGCAAACAGACGGATGCCCAGCTCAAAGAAGCCCTGAGCGCGGCGCGGCAGAGCCACGCCAGGGCCCTCATCCTGGATGTCCGTGGCGACACCGGCGGCCTGAAGGACCAGGCGGTTGCCGTTTCCAGCGAATTCCTCAAGGAAGGCAACGTCCTGATAGAGCGCGATGCCGACGACAACCTCAAGCCCGTGCCCGTCCTGCCCGGCGGGGCGGCCGTGGACTTGCCGATCTGCCTGCTGATCGACGGCGGCAGCGCCAGCTCCGCCGAAATTTTTGCGGGCGCCATGCAGGACCATGGCCGCGGCAAGCTCGTGGGGGTGCGCACGTTCGGAGCCGGGACTGTGCTGAGCGCGTTCGACCTGAGCAATGGCGGCAAACTCCTGCTCGCGGTCTACGAATGGCTCACGCCGAACGGCCGCAGCATCTGGCGGCAGGGAATCAGTCCGGATATTCCGGTCGCCATGCCCGAAGGCGCCGCCGCTCTTCTTCCGGAGAACGAAGCCGATCTTACCGCTGCGGCACTGGCGAAGAGTGAAGACAAGCAACTGCTCAAGGCCATTGAAGTGCTGAAGGAACAGGTTCACTAGGGTGAAGCGTGAAAATCGCAGACGTCCGTATCACGGGGCTCTCCGGCGGCACGGTGGAGGGGGGCTGGGTCGATGATCTGAAGCCGGAGGAGGATATCAACACCATCGTCGAAGTCCTCCTGGATGATGGACTGGTCGGCATCGGCAGCGCCATGACGAGCAAGGCGCTGATTGACGCCTCCGTGAAACTGCTGCGGCCGCTGCTGATCGGCGAGCGCGCCGACGAGCCGGCGCGCGTGAGCGAAAAACTGCGGCAAAGCCTGTTCTGGCAAGGACGCGGCGGCGCCGTGGAGCATGCCATCAGCGGCATCGACATCGCCCTGTGGGACCTGATGGGCAAGATCTGCCGCCAGCCCGTGGCCCGGCTTCTCGGCGGCTGCTACCGACAGCGCATCAAGCCTTACGGCTCCCTCCTCTTTGATGAACCCGAGCGCCTGCGCGACAAGCTGAAAAGCGCCGTAGCGCGCGGCTTCAAGGCCATCAAGCTAGGCTGGCGGCCGTTCGGGCGTCGCGATTCCAAGACGGACGAACTCTTGATTCGTACCGCGCGGGAGGCAGTCGGTCCGGATATCGAGCTCATGGTGGACGCGGGCGGCAGCGAGCAATTCTGGCCGCATGGCTACAAATGGGCTCTGGAAACCGCAAAAATGCTGGCTGGTTACGGTGTGGTCTGGTTCGAGGAGGCTTTGCCGCCCGATGATCTCGAAGGCTTCATCGAGCTACGCCGGCACGCGCCGTTGCCGATCACGACGGGCGAGGTGCTGACGCGCCGGCAAAGTTTCCGCCCGTATCTCGAGCGCCATGCCGTGGACATCATTCAGCCGGACTGTACCAAGTGCGGCGGGCTGACCGAGGCCTGGCGGATCGGCTGGATGGCCTACGAGCACAATATTCTGCTCGTGCCGCACGGCTGGAATACGGCGATCGGCCTCGCCGCGGACCTGCACCTGACGGCTGCCCTGCCGGTGGCGCGCTACGTCGAATTCTTGACTCCGTCCCCCTATCTCGATGACCTGATCACGCAACCATTTCGACCCGACGCCGAAGGCTATCTGGAGGTGCCCACGGGTCCCGGCCTGGGCATTCAGCTCAATGCCGACGCCATGAGAGAGTACGGCATCTGAGAATCCCATCTGGAAAGTTTGGGTCAAACCGGTGAATTGCAGTTGCTTTTTTTAGTCCGATCAGTCTAATAATGGATTACTCGGTCTAAATCAGCGCGTCGGAGCAGCAGCCGATTCGCACAAATCCATATACTTTGCGGCGGCGGATAGGATGGATGCCTCGTCATGAAGAACAAGCGCATTGACGTTGCCAGCATTCGACGCGAGCAAATCGTCGAGGCGGCGGTCGCGGTCATCACCGAGCAGGGATTGCAGAATCTCTCGCTTTCGGAAATCGAGGCCAAGGCCGGCATGAGCCGCGGCCAGCTGACGTACTATTTTCCGACCAAGGAAGAGATTCTGTTGGCGGTCTTCGACCATCTCGTGCTGCTGATGTACCAGCGCATCGGCGAGCCGGCCGCGGCAGCGGGCCAGGAGCCCGACGCCTGGGGCTGGGTGCAGCATCTCTTCGAAAAGTTGCTCTCTCAGCCGCCCGTGAGTCCGGAATTTGGCTGTTTGCAGTACACCTTTTTGTCGCAAATCGGCCATCGCGACGATTACCGGCAGCGGCTGGCGCGGTTGTACGAAGAGTGGCGCAGCAATATGGCGTTGGGTTTTGCGAATGATCTGATGCAACGCCGCACGCCGCGCGCGTTTTCGCCGCGCGCCATGGCCACGCTTGTTCAGGCGCTGCTGCACGGCCTGGCCATGCAACGCGCCGCCGACCCGAAAGCCTTTGACGGCGCCGAGATGCTGGAACTCTGTCTCGATGTCCTGGGTAGCTACTTGTGGAACAATCCGCGAACCTCCGCAAAGAAGAAGCGTGTCCGTAACAAGAAGCCTCCGCTAAAACTCCCGGCGAAGGCGCGGCGGTCGCTCAACGGAGCTTCTACCAGGGGAGTGAATGGTGAGCGCGCACATGACTAACGATCTTTCCACGCGACAGGAAATCGTCTCCGACGAGAGGCGGCCGGCGCCGGCAACTCTGAGCGACCGTGTGCGCTCCTTACGGCTCAAGGAGAAGACCGCTCCCGCACGGGCCGGCTTTGCCTGGCTGCCCTGGACGCTCTGCGCCTTGTTCGCCGTCGCCGCCGGCGTCATGGCCTATCTCGCCTATGGTCGCTGGGAAACGCAAAGGTCCAGCGAATCCTCGGCCGCTCAGGAGAGCACCAGGTCCACGGAAACGAGCAAGAATGACTACCAAACCGCTTCTTCCGGCGAAATGGTGCTGGAACGCAAAGGCTATGTCATCCCCGCCCACCAGATCCTGGTCAGCCCTAAAGTCAGCGGCATGATCGTCCAGCTCGGCGACGGCAAACGCGACCTCGAAGAGGGCATGCGCGTGCAAAAGGACGACGTGCTGGCGGTCCTGGAATCGGTTAACTACCAGGCTGACTACGATCATTGCAAGGCGTCGGTGAATTCTGCCTGGCAGAGGTTCATTGAACTGTACACGGGCAATCGCGAACAAGAAATCCGCCAGGCCCGCGGCGCGCTCGATGAAATGGAGGCGAACCGCAAACAGCTCTACCTGGACTGGCAGCGTAATTCCCGTTTGCGCGGCGCTGCCGTCGCCGAGCGCGATATGGAACTCGCCGAGAGTCAATACAAAGCCATGGATCGCAAGGTGGAGCAAATGCGGCAAGCGTACAGCATCATGCTCGAAGGCGTCCGCCTCGAGCGCATTGAAGCCGCCTGGGCCGATCTGGAATTAGCCGAAGCCGACATGATCAAGGCCAAGTGGAACCTGGACAACTGCATCATCCGCGCCCCCGTGTCGGGCACCATTCTGACCAAGAAGGCGGAAATCGGCAACCTCGTCAACTCCATCGCCTTCAACGGCTCGACCAGCTTGTGCGAGATGGCCGACCTGTCCGATCTGGAAATCGATATCTCCATCGAGGAGCGCGAAGTTTCCAAGATCTTCAAGGGGCAGCTTTGCAAGGTACGGCCGGAAGGTTTTCCGGAGCGGGTCTACGAAGGGCACGTGTCGCGGCTGATGCCCACCGCCGACCGCGCCAAATCTGCCATCCCGGTGCGCGTCAAGCTCAAGGTGCCCAAGGAAGAGGAAGGCGTTTATCTCAAGCCGGAAAGCGGCGCCATTGTCGTCTTCCTGAAAAAGACCGAGCCCCCGTCAACGAAGAAGTAGTGATTGACCTTGTGGCGGCACGTTCTTAACGTGCCGAGGGATCCGGCACGTTGAAAACGTGCCGCCACATTCTGGAGAGCAGTTCGCATGGCAACCGAACCTATCGTGCGCGTCGTGGAAGTCCACAAGAATTTTCACCGCGGCAGCGAACAAATCGACGTCTTGAAGGGCCTGAGCCTGGACGTGCCGGAAGGCGAGTTCATGGCGCTCATGGGACCCAGTGGCTCGGGCAAGACCACGCTTCTCAACTTGATCGCCGGCCTCGACCGGCCCAGCGAAGGCGAAATCTGGGTCGGCGGCCAGCTCATCTCCAACATGAGCGAGGGACAACTGGCGCGCTGGCGAACGCGACACGTGGGCTTCGTGTTCCAGTTTTATCACCTGCTCCCCGTGCTCACGGCTTATGAGAACGTCGAGCTGCCGCTCTTGCTTCTGCCGTTGTCGGCGCGCCAGCGCCGCGAGCAGGTGTTGACCGCCCTTGATCTCGTGGGCCTGGCCGATCGTCTCAAGCATCGCCCGGGCCAACTCTCCGGCGGGCAGCAGCAGCGCGTCGGCATCGCCCGCGCCATCGTCACCGATCCGACGCTGATCGTCGCTGACGAGCCGACAGGCGATCTCGATTCCAAGTCCGCGGACGAAATCTTGAACCTGATCGGCGTGCTGCGCCAGGACCTGAACAAGACCATCATCATGGTGACGCACGATCCGCGCGCCGCGCAGCGTGCGCAGCGCATCTTGCATCTTGAGAAGGGGCTGCTGGTAGAGAGCATGGCGGGGGCCGGCGCCGTTTACGAGCATGGCCGCGACGGAGTGCACAGCGAAACCGCCTTCAAGGCTACGCCTTGACTGGGACACCTCTTATCCGGCTCACGACCGAGGACATTCCGATTACACCGAGCTGACTGAAGCAAGCCTCGGAGGTTGTTGCATGAGCTATCTTCAAATTCCTCTGGAAATGCTGTTCCGCAGCATGAAACTGCACCCGGAATACCGCCTGTATTTCATGGGCGGCTGCGCCCTGAGCTTGCTTCTCGCCGCGCTCGTGTTTTGGTTTTTCCGGAGATACTTCACATTCATCTTCAAAAGCTTGTCGCGCAACCTCGTCCGTACGATTCTCGCCAGCCT
>DASZFN010000113.1:0-3538 GCA_035939715.1 Gemmataceae bacterium
TGCATAGATACACAGATATTATCCCGGCCGAGATCCCCACTGCGAAGCCACTATCCTGTGGACCGACGTACCTTCCTTGTCGCGGGTGGTTTTGGCTTTTTTGGGTGGAACTTGGCAACTGCTGCTGCCTATGGGGCTGCTCCCCAGCTTCCCACGCGCCGGAAGACTGCGAAATCGGCCATCCTGATCTGGCTTAGCGGCGGGGCGTCGCACATCGACACCTGGGACATGAAACCGAACGCGATCGCGGAATACCGCGGCCCATTTCGGCCCATGGCAACGAGTGCTCCCGGCATCTCCTTGTGCGAACACCTGCCCCACCTCGCTCGCCAGGCTCACCACCTGGCCATCGTCCGCTCGCTGGGCGACCACGGCCGAGGCACAGGAGATCACCACGCGGGCTATTACTACAACCTAACCGGCCATGCACCGGATCGCACATTTCATCAACTGCTCAATGCGCGCACGCCCTACCAGAGCGACTGGCCTTCGATGGCTTCCGTCGTAGCTTCGAAGCGGCCCGCGCATTCGTTTCTCCCCAACACGATCACGCTGCCCCACAAAGAAGGCGCTCCGGAATACACCCGTCCTGGGCAGTTTGCCGCTCGCCTTGGCATCGCCTATGAGCCGGTTTTCGTGGAGGGCACGCGCGAGCAGCCGGTCGATTTCTCGGTGCCGGCGCTCAGCCTGTGCGGCAATGTGTCCGTAGAGCGGATGCTGGCCCGGCGCGAACTGCTACACAGGCTCGATCAAGCCCGACGCTCGACAGATCAAGAACTTGCGGTGCGCGACTTCGCGATTCATCAGCGCCGCGCTTTTGAGTTGTTAACGTCCCGGCAGACCCAGACGGCGTTCGACCTGCGCCATGAACCGGAAACCGTCCGAGCGCGCTACGGTCCCGGAATCAATGCCATGTCGATGCTTCTGGCACGCCGGCTAGTCGAGGCCGGAGTGCCTTTTGTCACCGTATTCTGGAAAGGCGACAAGGAGCTGGATGATATGTGCAAAAGCGGCGGCGGCTGGGACACCCATGCCAACAACTTCAACTGCCTGAGAAATCGCCTCCTGCCTGAGTTCGACCGACCTTTTGCAGCCCTGCTGGAGGATCTGCATCAACGCGGACTGCTCGACGAGACGCTGGTTTTGGTGTCCAGCGAGATGGGGCGCAAACCACGAATTGGAGACGTGCGCTCGGGTGGCCCCGGCGGCGCCGGCCGCGATCACTGGACGGCCTGCATGTCGGTGCTGCTGGCTGGCGGCGGTATCCGCGGCGGGCAGGTCTTCGGCTCCAGTGACGGTCGAGCCGAGTACCCGGCCGAAAACCCGGTCGCCCCAGAGCACATCGCCAAAACCGTCTTCCACGCGCTAGGGATCGATGACTTCCACGCCATTGATCGCGAAGGCCGTCCCTTCAATCTAATGGAGGACGGCCGGCCGCTCACGGAATTGTTTTGAAGTATCCCCATCAGGACTTGCAGCACCCAGTTGTTCTTCTCAGAAAGTGACTACTGCCAGCAAATCACAGGGCCATGAGCCGCTGTGTGGAGAACGCCAACGCATTGCCCCGTTCGTACTGGCTCCGGCGGCAGTTTATCGGGTATGATGAAATCCTGTGCCGCAACGATGCCCCATGGGTCGTATGAGGCCAGCCGCTCATTTGGGTTCCGCACGCCGCGAGCCTGCCGGAGGCAGTCCGTGAACAACACCCGTTTCAGCCGTAGAAAGTTTCTCCAGGTCGGCAGCATCGGCGTATTCGGGTTGGGACTGCCGGAGTTGCTGCGGGCCGGGGCGGTATCGTCCGGACGCCGGGGGCCAGAGCGGTCGTGCATTTTCATCGTCCAGTACGGCGGGGCCAGCCACATCGACAGCCTGGATCCAAAGCCGGAAGCACCCGATGACATCCGCGGCCCCTACCGGCCGATCGCTACCGCCGTCCCCGGCGTACGTCTCGGCGAGTTGTTGCCACGGCTGGCCCGGCGCGCCGACCGCTTCGCCCTCGTCCGCTCGATGACACATCACAATGGCTCGCACGACGCCGGGATGCACATCTGCATGACCGGCAACAGCAACCCGACCCCGGACACGCCGTACTTCGGCTCGGTGATGGCCCGGCTGCGGCCGGCGGCGCGCAACCTCCCCAGCTATGTTTGGCTGCAAAACCTGGCTGGCGACGTGCAGCCGCGCTATCTCACCGGCGGTTTCTTGGGGACGGCCTACAGTCCGCTGCGCGTGGGCACCGACCTCGACAACCCGTCCATGCCTGGCTTCCGCTTCACCGGGTTTGACCCTCCGCAGGACATCTCCCGCGAGCGCCTGCGCCAGCGCTGCGAGTTGCTGGGCGCGGTGGACACGCTCGGCGGGCCGCGCTCACAAGCACCCACGGTAGGCGGCATGCGGCATTTTCAGGAGCGTGCCGTGGAGCTGGTCACCGGACCCGAGGCCCGGCGTGCCTTTGCCCTGGAACAGGAGTCGCCGGCGCTGCGCGACCGTTACGGCCGGCACCCGCTGGGGCAAAACTTACTGCTGGCCCGACGGCTGATTGAGTCCGGGGTACGCCTCGTCAGCGTCACCGCCTGGGCCGGCCTTCCCCCGGGCGAACGTTTCCGCAACGTGCAGACCTGGGACATGCACGGCGAGGGGGCCGGGCTGGGCAGCATCTTCGGCACGGGGCACTTTGGCCTGGGTTGGGCCCTGCCCAACCTCGATCAGGCCGTTTCCGCACTGCTGGAGGACCTGGAGATGCGCGGCCTGCTCGAAGAAACGCTCGTCGTGCTGGTCGGCGAGTTCGGCCGCAAGCCAAAAATCGAGCGCGCGGGGCGCGACCACTGGCCGGCGTGCTATTCCGCTCTCCTGGCCGGGGCCGGCATCCGCGGTGGTTTGGTGTACGGCGCCTCCGACCGGTACGGCGGTTACGTAAGGGATAACCCGATCGTTCCGGAGGACTTCGGCGCCACTCTCTTCCACGCGCTGGGCGTCCCGCTTGAAACGCGCCTGGGGGCCGACGGTTTCACTCGCCAGGTGAATGTCGGCCGGCCGGTGCTGGCACTGTTCGGCTAGCGCGTTTCACCTTCATGTGGATCACTTGCGGTTTTGGCGGTGATGAAAGTCGCTAAGCCGCAAGCGGCACACGTGAAGGTGAAACGCTAAGAACCTCCTTTTTCTTGCCGGCCAAGTTCAGATGGTTCGGGAGCCCGCGCTTCCTGTGACGCCGCTTTCGCGATGCGCTGGATGGCTTCCACGACGGTTTGGCCTCGTGCTCGCTGGCATCTTCGCTCACCAGCGGTATACGATCCGCAGGTTGCACACGACGGTCTTCGCGTTCTTGACGCCCTTGTACTTCCTCAACGCCGGGATAAAGGGCTAAGCGACCGCCTTGTGGAGCGGGCGACGCGGAACCACTGGTCTATGTGCCGAACTGTATCCATGAACTTGCAAAAGGAAGTTGCCATGAGGAGAACTCTGTTATTGATAGCGGCTTTTGGTCTGACCATCGGCGGAGCGGCGGCCGTCAGCGCGACGCTTGGGTGGAACGAGCAGG
>DASZFN010000114.1:0-4720 GCA_035939715.1 Gemmataceae bacterium
GGGTGTCGCTGTTGAGCGTCACGGTATTGGAGGGGGGGGTGTTGACCGGGCACGGCTCGTTGCCCGGCGTGTCGATGGCAGCGCTGCCGTCGACCGACGCGCCGCAGCCACTCTGCCCGGAAATGGTGAATCCCTGGCTGAGAGCCAGAATGGCGTTGGCCAGCTCGGTCAGCTCGGCATTGACCGCGTTGCGGACCGCTGTCAGCCCCACGACGATCCCAATGACGAGCACCGTGGCGACAAACAGGAACTCCATGGCAATCAGGGCCCCATTGTCATCCTTCCAACAATTTGCAAGCAGCTTCCGCATGAACGAACCTCCAAGAAGTTGACCGGAAAACACCGCCTCCTCTTTGCGCGCAACACACGAGCAACTAGGGTCCAGTGCCAGGCAGTGTGGTGCGTTCCGGAAAAGAACTTAGGTCCCATTTTCTCCGGGGCCAAAATGGAAACAACTCCATTTGATGGAGGTTTTGAGTCTTTCCAGTTTCGCTGAAGCGTAAAGTCACACTAGGCCGCAAAGGTGGAGACGCCCCGGGCCAATGTTCTGAAACGGACCCCAATTGTCCTAAAGAAATCCACTCGAGCGCGGTGGGCCATTGCTTGGTACTCCAGGGCTGCCAAGCAGTGGTACACAAACTGGACCTGGTTTGCGGACTTTGCCGCTGCGCTTGAGGAATGCAGCTTTGCGGGGCCTCGGATTTGGTCCGGACGCGCTGAGTTACAGAGAGAGTCCGGCAGCGTCCGTTGTGGCGACCGGACCGAATAAGCGCAATGGGCAGCGTCCGCACAATCTGCGCGGACGCTGCTTCCCGCATATGCACTGGACGACTAAACTGGAAGGATTGCCAGCGAATTCTTGCGAATCGAGCGTATCGCCTCACGCCTTGTCCACGGGAGATCTCATGCAGCAAACCAAGTTACTGACCGGTGCCTTCAACCACCTGGGTAAGTGCCGCCACGGCTTCATGCTTTACAACATCAATGATGTATACATAGGGCGTTCCTTTGATCTTTACGGGGAGTTCAGCGAAGGCGAAGTGGAACTCTTCGATCAGATTGTGCGCGTTGGCGACGTGGTGCTGGACGTGGGCGCCAACATCGGCGCGCACACGCTGGCCCTCGCGCAGAAGGTCGGCCCTACCGGCCGAGTGTACGCCTTTGAACCACAGCGGATGGTCTTCCAGACGCTTTGCGCCAACATGGCGCTCAACAGCATCGCCAACACGTATTGCCATCAGACAGCCCTGGGGGAAGAGGCCGGGTCGGTTGTGGTGCCGGCCTTGAACTACGCCCAGGCCAACAACTTCGGCGGGGTTGAGCTGGGTACCTTCGCCAGCGGCGAGTCGGTTCCGGTCTCCACGCTGGATAGCCTGGACTTGCCCGCTTGCCGCCTGGTGAAGATCGACGTGGAGGGAATGGAGGGGAACGTGCTCAAGGGCGCGGTGCAAACGGTGAAGCGCTTAAAGCCGATTCTTTACGTTGAAAACGACCGCGTGGAAAAATCGATCCCGTTGATGCAGCTCATCGAAAGCCTCGGGTATGAAATGTACTGGCACCTGCCGCCCCTTTATCACCCCCAAAACTTCTATCGCAACCCGCAAAACGTCTTTGGCAATATCGTCTCGGCCAACTTGCTTTGCGTGCATCGGGAGCTGGGCATGAAGATCACCGGCTTTAAGCAGGCCTTGTCCGGGGAGCGCCATCCCTTCGCCCCCCAACCCGGTTAAGAGCGTTCGGAAAAAAAGGGGACTGTCCCCTTGATTCAGGGAGACAGTCCCCTATTTTTCCGAACGCACTCTAAGGTCTCTCATTTTGGCGCGCGCTGGGCCAGTTCCGCGGCCATGCGCGCGAAGACCGCGCCCCAGTCGCCTGGCGTGGTTTGCCGCAACAGCCGGGCGGTAGGATACCAGGGGCTATCCTCCCGGCTCAACAGCCAGCGCCAGTCGGGGACAAACGACAGGGCCACCCAGACCGGCACGCCCAGGGCCCCCGCCAGGTGAGCCAGCGCCGTGTCTACCGTGATTACCAGGTCCAGGTTCTTGAGGACCGCCGCGGCGTCAGCGAAGGAGGCCGGGTCGAAGCGGCTCCCCAGGTCGGTCACGGCAAACCGGCCGCCCAGGGCTGCCAGCTGCTCATGGCCCTTCCCTAGTTGCAGGCTAAGCAGTTTCAATCCGGGAATCCGCGCCACCGGTGCCAACTCAGCAAGGGCAAAGGAACGCTGGCGATCCCTTTTGTGCTTTGGATTGCCTTGCCAACTGATGCCGATCTTGAATCCCTGGCCCGCGCTCAGCTCCTCGTGCCACTTTTGCTCCAGGGATGGATCGGCAAAGACATAAGGCACGTCCGCGGGCACCGTGGCAGCCGTCGTCCGGAAAATCGCCGGTAAGCTTAAGAGCGGAGCATGAACGTCAAACGGCGGCAAGCGCGAGCCCGCCGCCACGAGCTGGTCTACGCCAGGAGAACGGGCCAATAAGTGCATCAGGACGGGCTGAACCTCAGCGACAACCGTTCCCCCGCACTCCTTGACCCGAGGCGCATAGCGGATGAAATGGAGCGTGTCCCCCAGGCCTTGTTCGGCATGCAGCAAGATCGTTTTGCCGTTCAAAGCCGCGCCATCCCAGAGCGGTTGCATGAAGGGGCGTGGGGCAACCTCTTTGGTTCGCCAGCGCCATTCGTATTCGGCCCAGCCCTGCTCGAAATCGCCCAGGAGCAGCAAGTGCGTCCCCAGGTTGTAGTGCAGCTCGGAGTTATCGGGATAGGAGCGAAGTGCCTCGCGAAAAGTTGCCACCGCCTCCGTAAGCTTGCCTTGTTTTCCGAGGGCAACCCCCAGGTTGTTTTGCGCCTCCGCATGGTGCGGCTGGAGACGGAGCGCTTGCTGGAAGCTGGCCACCGCTTCGTCCAGCCTGTCCTGCTCCGCGAGTGCGTTGCCCAGCTCCCTGTAAGCGTCGGGAAAGCTCGGCGCGCGGCCAATGACTTGCTCCAGCATGCCCACCGCCTCCGCGGTCTCTCCCCGCTGCAAAAGCGCGGCCGCAAGGTTGCTCTGGGCGGCGGCAAAGTTCGGTTTAAGCCGCAGCGCTTGCCGATAACGCCACACCGCTTCCTCCATGTTGCCCTGTTCCCGGAGAACAACGCCCAGGTTATTGTGGGCTTCGGCAAAGTCCGGATTGATGCGCAAGGCTTCCTGATAGAGGGCGACCGCATCGTTCAGCCTGCCCTGGTCGCGGCGGACGTTGCCCAGGTGGCTGAGGGCGTCGACAAAGTTCGGCTGAAGGCGAAGCGCCTCCTCCAGGCTGGCCGCCGCCTCCTCGAGTTTGCCTTGCTCGCGGAGTGCGTTGCCCAGGTTGCTGTGGGCGGCGACATGATCGGGTTTGAGACGAACGGCCATTTTATATCGGGTAACGGCATCTTCCAGCTTGCCCTGATCGCGGAGCACGCTCCCCATGTGGTTGTGCGCATCGGCGAAATCCGATTTGACGCGGAGACATTGCTGCAGGCTCGCCAGCGCCTCGTCCAGCTTGCCCTGCTGCCGCAACGCATTGCCCAGATTGCTGTGGGCGTCGGCAAAGCGTGGCTTGAGACGAATCGCGTGCTGATAGCATTGGATGGCCTGGTCGAGTTGGCCCATTTCGAGCAGGATGTTGCCGAGATTGCTGTGCGCTTCGGCAAAATCCGGTTTGCTGCGCAGAGCTCGGCGGATGTAATCGCACGCCAGGGCAGGGTTTCCCTGGCGGACGGCGACGAGGCCCAGCAGGTGCAGGGCATCGACGTGGTACGGCTCTTCCTGCAGAATCTGATGGTAGAGCTGTTCCGCTTGTTGAAGGTCGCCGGCCTGGTGGTAGCGCACGGCGAGACTGAGGGTTTGACCCAGCGTGGACATGGTGCTCCCAAAAAAGACTGCCCGGCACGGCGGAACGGCTTCGGCGACGGAAGATTGTATGGCGTGTACCCGACAGGCGTCAAGCGGCCGGCCCGTTCGAGGTTGAGACGATGCACGGAATGGGTCTACAATGACAACGCTTCTTCCCGGTGCTTTCTTGGAGATCCTCGATAATGAGCGGTTTTCAGGCGCTTGCCGCCAAGCAAACGCCGTGCAAGTGCTGCGGCGCAACGGCAGCCCTGTACGGCGTGGTGGACTTTCACAAGAACTGCTTGAACGTCAAGCACCCCGCCCTCGCGCCTTCTGGAATTCCGATCTACTACTACGCCTGCCCGGTTTGCGGATTCCTTTTCACGACCGCGTTCGACCACTTCACGAAGGACGATTTTCTCTGCCACATCTACAACCGCGATTATCTTCTGGTGGACCCCGAATACCGGGAGGTGCGGCCCCGAGGAAACGCCAGCGCGATTTGCAGTCTCTTCCCCGGCGTCAAACCCGAGCGCGTTCTCGACTACGGGGGCGGCGAAGGTCTTTTGGCGGAGCTGCTCCGCTCGACCGGCCCGTTCCAGGTTGACACCTATGATCCTTTCGTCCCCTCCCACGCGACCCGGCCCTCGTGCCAGTACGATTGTATCCTCAGCTTCGAGGTGCTCGAACACACGACCGATCCAGGCCGAACCATCGCGGACATGAACGATTTGCTGAGGGAAAGGGGCCTGATCTTGTTCTCCACCTTGCTCCAGCCGGCGGATTTCGATCAGCAAGGCTTGAGCTGGTGGTATGCCGGGCCCAGGAATGGCCACGTGTCCCTTTTCTCGCGGTCCAGCCTCCTGGAAC
>DASZFN010000115.1:0-4088 GCA_035939715.1 Gemmataceae bacterium
GAGATCCGCGACTTTATACAAATATTGAGCAGCAGGTTCAATATATCACCAAGCTTTATAATTCGGAGTTTCATGTTGTTGCGCACAACGACATCAAAAGCTACGAAGATCTGCGCGGCAAGAAGGTCAACTTCAATCTGAAGGACAGCCAGACTGAGGTTACGGCGGAAATCATTTTTAAGATGCTGAACATTGATGTCGAGCGGTCAAATTACGACAATGACGAGGCCATAATGAGACTGCGGAATGGTGAGATATCGGCAATGATTATTCTGACCGGCGCTCCGCAGGCGGCCTTGGTCAAGCTCGTGAAAGAGGACGGGGTGCATTTTTTACCGCTCGATGAGCAGAGCTTGCCCGGCAACAACAACATTGCGGCAGTTTTCAATAATTACCTGCCGAGCAAGCTGACGCACGACGAATATCCTGCTTTGGTTCCGGAAGGAACATCGGTACCGACGATTGGGAACCGAGCCCTGCTCGTCACTTATGCCTGGCCGGAAACCTCGCCTCGTTACCACAGGCTGACCAAATTTGTACGCGAGTTTTTTGGCAAAATAGATCAGTTCCAGGAGGGCTCCAGACACCCAAAATGGCGCGAGATCAACGTTGCGGCGGAAATCCCGGGTTGGACGCGATTCAAACCGGCTGCGGATTGGATCGCTGAGAATCGGAAGTTGGCAGTAGCGCAAAGTAACGGTGGTGTACAATCTGCAATCCTGAAGGGGATTCTCGAACAGTACCTCGCTGAATACACCGCCTCAACGGGGCAGAAGACCTTGTCGGATAGCGAACGGGAAATGTTGTTTTCTAAGTTCCAGCAATTCCTTGCGACGCAAAATCGACAGTGAACAGCGGTTAGGCTCCTAGAAATGGCCGCGTGTGAGCCGGGTCTTAGGCGCCATTCTGACCCGGCTGAATGTGTGAAGTGCATGGTCGATCGCAGCGGATTGATCGGCGTCCGCTTCGGCTCTGTCAGGTGAATGTCGGCTTGAATTTGCAGGTGCTACCTGCTTGACGTCCGTGCCGGCGACCGCCGGACGTAGTCACGATGATGCGGGGAGTCCGGCGCCATCCCGCAATGGCGGTCGGCGCAATCCGAAAAAGGAGGAAACGATGTCGGCCCCGGCGTACCTTTCGATTGATGTTCGCATGCTCGTGCATGCTGGTGCCGAGGTTGTGGGCAACGGGCGAGCGGTGTCACGGCGGCGCTTTCTTGCCGGCACTGGTGCTGCCGCCGTCGCCGCTTCTGGAGCAATTGGTCTCGGCTTGGCACACGCCGAGGCAGTAAGCTTGAACCTACCGAGCGCGCTCCCTGAAGGCACCCGCGCCACAGCGGTCCTTGACGCGTTGCCAGGGAAGAAACCTCTGATCAAACTCAGCTACCGGCCGCCGAACTACGAAACACCTATCGAGTATTTTCGCACCGCGATCACGCCGAACGACGCATTTTTCGTCCGCTATCATCTGGCAAACATTCCAGAGGTCGATGCCACGACCTGGAAAGTCGTGGTCGGCGGAGAAAGTGCGAATAGTCAGACCGAACTCACCCTCGATGATCTCAAGAAGATGCCGGCGGTCGAAGTGGTTGCTGTCAACCAATGCTCCGGCAACCGGCGCGGGCTGTTTGAGCCGCACGTGCCCGGCGTCGAATGGGGCTATGGTGCCATGGGCTGCGCGCGCTGGAAGGGCGCACGTCTCAAAGACGTCCTCGACAAGGTCGGCGTCAAGAAGGAAGCAATTGAGATCGTATTCGGCGGAGCGGATGAACCGGTCATCGCCGAGATGCCGGATTTTATCAAGAGCATTCCGATCTGGAAGGCGATGGAGGACAGCACGCTCATCGCATATGAAATGAACGGGCAGCCGCTGCCGCACTTCAACGGTTTTCCCGCCCGTATCGTCGTTCCGGGCTGGACCGGCACTTATTGGGTGAAGCATGTCACTTCGATCAAAGCCGTGCCGAAGCCGGAAACCGGATTCTGGATGAACCCTGCATACCGAATTCCACTAGGCAAGTTCCCGGTCGTCGAGCGGTTCACCTCGCAAGAGACGGCCATCAACACCCCGATCACTGAGATGGTAGTGAACTCACTCATCACCAGCCATGCCGAGGGCGCCGGCGTGAAGGCTAGTTCTCTGGTCACGATTGGCGGTATCGCGTGGGACGGAGGCTACGGCATCTCTACCGTCGATCTGTCAACCGATTCCGGCAAGACCTGGCAACGCGCAAAGCTCGGCCAAGATCTGGGACGTTTTGCATTCCGCACGTTTGAGTATTCGCTCAGGCCGGTGAGAAGGGGGAGACAGATCGTGATGGCTCGCGCGACCAACAAGATCGGCCAGACGCAGACCTCGGAGCTGATCCAAAACCCCGCCGGCTACCATCACAATAGGATCCAAAGCCTGATGCTCAACGTGGCGTGAGGAAGAAGTAATGCGTATCTTTGCCGTTGCGCTCCTCGCCATCGCATTTGCCGTTCCCGCGGCGGCCGGCGAGGATCTGGTCCAGCTCAAGAAAGGGCCGGGCCTCGACAAGGTCGAAACCAATTGTGGTGCCTGCCATAGCCTTGATTACGTGGAGATGAACTCGCCGTTCCCCAACGCCACCGTATGGGACGCCGAAGTCACCAAAATGATCAAGACGTTCGGCGCGCCGATCGACGAGAGCGACGCAAAAATCATAGCCGACTATCTGAAGAAGAATTACGGCAGCTGAGTTTGTTGACTCCAGGCTCGGCACTGCGGCCGGTTTTGGGCACGTCCACTACGACTCGTAAAGCGCTGGTCGAAGCCGGGCAGGGCCGTCCTTTCATCAAATTTTTGGGAAATATCGGGGGTGCGCCGCGACCCATCCCTTCTTAAAGGCATCCGTGGCTTGTAATCCCGAGGGCGACTCCTCTCAACGACAGTTGATGTCGAATTTTCCAATTGAAATCTGAAGGCAGAGATCAATGTTGCCTTAAAATTGCCACGGACGATCTGGTCCCAATAACATTTACCTTATTCGTCGCGTATGCGAGGAATAGACTCTCATTCGTCGGATTGGGGGGCGAGATGCCGAAGCCGATGGAACCCGTCGCTGACGAGTTGGTCCCGCGCGCGGTGCCATTCGACGTGCTGCATTACCTCGACCGAGGCGAACTGCCTGCTGACCGGAAGCGTCGTTTCACCTTGCCAAAATTCGAGAACCTTCTTCTCGCGATCACGCTAGTGGCGGCAGCAGCAGTAGGAATCCATGCTGCGCTGTCCGGATCCCCAGACGTCGCGGATTCCGACACTATATATCCCAGCCACCGCGCGACGCACCCGGGACCAGGCGAGACTTCTGTCCCCGTCGTTGAATCTCTGGCCGCCGCTCGGCAGCAGGGGGATGAGCTGCGTGCGCAGCTCACCCAGGCCACGGAGCAGCTGAAGTCCGCACAGGGCCGGATCAGCCAACTGGAGGCTCAGCTGAAGCAGGCGCCGAGCGCCGCCGATTTGGACAAGGCCGACAAACAGGGGGATGAGCTGCGTGCGCAGCTCACCCAGGCCACGGAGCAGCTGAAGTCCGCACAGGGCCGGATCAGCCAACTGGAGGGTCAGCTGAAGCAGGCGCCGAGCGCCGCCGATTTGGACAAGGCCGGCAAGCAGGAGGAAGGGCTGCGGGCGCAGCTCGCCCAGGCCACCGAGCAGCTGAAGGCGTCGCAGGGCCGGGTCAGCCAGCTGGAGGGTCAGCTGAAGCAGGCGCCGAGCGCCGCCGATCTGGACAACGCCGGCAAGCAGGGGGCTGAGCTGCGCGCGCGGCTCACCCAGGCCGCGGAGCAGCTGAAAGCGTCCCAGGGCCAGATCCGCCAGCTGGAGGGTCAGCTGAAGCAGGCGCCGAGCGCCGCCGATCTGGACAAGGCCGGCAAGCAGGGGGATGAGCTGCGGGCGCAGCTCGCCCAGGCCAGCGAGCAGCTGAAGACGTCGCAGGGCCGGATCAGCCAGCTGGAGGGTCAGCTGAAGCAAGCGCCGAGCGCCGCCGATCTGGACAAGGCCGGCAAGCAGGGGGCGGAGCTGCGGGCGCAGCTCGCCCAGGCGACGGAGCAGCTGAAAGCGTCACAGGG
>DASZFN010000116.1:0-6141 GCA_035939715.1 Gemmataceae bacterium
AGAGCGAGGTGCCGCTCCAGCCCATACCGGGTACAGTCTGCAAGTCTTGATGATCATGCGGGTCGATGGGGATACCCACGTCGCCAATCACGGTCTGGCTTTGTGTGGCGAGATCCGTAACCTGAATGAGCAGTGGGTGAGGTCCCTGCTGGTGGTAGACGTGTCCGCCAGCGACGTCAAAGCGACTCAGGTTAGTATTCCAAACAACGGACCCTGCCGTTGTCTGGCCGTCGCCCCAATTAATGAGGGCGCTATATCCTGGAAATCCCGGGCTAGACTGCACGCCGTAAACAACACCGACAACCTGGCCGAAGCTTACATTCGTTTCTGTCGCGAACGGAATCCCGTAGACATCGGCCGCGATAATCTGGCCAAGCGCGGTTGCTGACGAAGTGCCCGTACCATCCGCGTCCAGGTCATAAATCTTGGTGATGGTGTGGTAAACCCTGTCTTCCTGGTAGCGGTGCGTGCCCAGTGCGGCGTATTGGTTGTCGCCGATTGGAACGGCCCAGCCGAGCGACTGGTTGCCGTCTCCCCAGTCGATATTGACCACGTATTCCGAGCCGGAATCTGGATCATCATCATGAAAGGTTGCCACGGTGGACGGCGGCATGTTGGATTCTTCAAAGGTGGTCAAGCCCAGCCCCGTCGCCGTCAGAGGCGCATCGGGGACGATCATCGTCGCTGTGACCGTTTGCTCCTCGCTGATGGAAGTGCCGGTGCCGGTACCTTGATAGTCAATGATGACGGTCGCGGTGTAAGTCCCCTGTTCCAGGTATGTGTGACCGCCCCAAATCGCCGCCGGATTGCCCCCGGCAATTTCGCCCGAACTAGACGTACCGTCGCCCCAATTGATGGTGACCGATGTGGGATTTCCGGGCAGTGGAGTAAAGGTTGCGACCACTCCCCACCAGCTGTGCCACTCCATCAGGACGCCACTGGACGTGAAGCCGTCGAGCACGACACGGCGCTCCAGGGCTTCCAGTTGCGGGCGAAAGCGGAGCGGCTTGCGCGTACGAGGCTTGCGGGTCCATTTCCAGGAGAGGGGATTCCAGGCCATTTGTCTTCTCAGGTTGGAGAGACGCTAGCTAACCACCGTCGAACGGGGTTGGCAGGCGGACTAATCAGCGCCACCGTGAAATGCCGGACAGCGCGCACAGCGCACGAGTTGTCCGAAGCCGTCCCCTACGACGGCCTTGAGACAATGGGGCCGCGCAAATGGAAAGGCGCAGCACCTCCGGCCTGACCCACGGAGGTCAGAAGAGCCTGGAGTCATCTACAAGTGAATGGACGCGCTGGGGGCCCCTGACTTCCCTCGCCCTTCACCTTCCCTCCCCTGTGCGGGAAAGTATCCTGGGCGCAGGCAGCGATCTGGGCGCTGCCTGCAATGAGGTGAGGTCAGGGGCATCGACAGATGCCACCTGCGCTTAAGCGACTACTTACACGATTGGCGCGAATCCGCCGCGCGCAAGCACGGAAAGGAGAACTGAAGATGTCCATCATGGCTTCTCCGGTCTCAACCAACAGAGCAAGGGTCAAAGGCACGGGGAGGTGTTTGACTTGCCCACTGGCTCAATTCGTCGAGCGCTCTCCTCACAAACGGCAATCATGACCGGATTGGAGACAGGCTATGGATAACAACCCCCGCCTAATCTACGTTCAAGATTTGGTAAGTCTATGCTTGTTGATACCGCGTTGTCAATAGTCTGTAGTAATTTTTTATCAAGTTAACATTTATCAGGACGAACAAAATCAAGGCTGGCCTATCGACAGTGTCCCTGGGCCTTGCGATAATGTGCGGTCCATGGCAGCCTGGTACAACCCCGCGTGGAGTCCGCAGCCATGCAGCTTCATTATTTGTTCGGTCCCGTTCCTGGAGTCTTTGCCGAGCAAAACCTGTGTGAGCAATGCCGGTCTGGGCACTGTGTCGTTTTCAACGACAGCGACTCAACGGGTCTGACAATTCGGGAAAGGGATAATTGGGATCAGATTAACGATCTTTTACCTGCCCAACAGCGCCCGGACTTTCTGGTCCTGTACCTGCCGGCGCCCCGCATCCCAGGTTTTCTCTGGCAGGCGCCCGTTCCGATAATCGGGCTGGCGCCTTTCTGGAGCATGCTGTGGCATAGTTACCGCAAGCGGCTGGCCTGCTGCGATCTGGTGCTGTGCGACCCGGCCGGCGCCGAGATCATGCGTCAGGAGGGCGTCCAGCAGGCCCGGCCCATGAACCTGTATGGCTGCGAGAGAAAGTTCCTGGAGAAAAACGCCGCCCGGCCGGCGCGCGATATTGATATCCTTTTTATCGGTCAAGGTCCGCCTGCGGCCGAGCGCGTCCATCTGCCCTGGCTGGCGCGCCTGGCCCGTCTGGCCGAACGTAGGCGAGTCGTCCTGACCGTGGCGCAAACGGACGAATCTCACCTTGGCTTGCTGAGGCGCGCGCGCATCGTGTTCAACCGCGCCCTGCACGGCGAAGCGACCCACCTGGCCTTCGAGAGCGCCTGCTGCGGCGCTTTGTTGTTTCAGGAGTCGGGCAATCGGGAGTTGCCTGCCTATTTCTGCGACCGGCACGAATGTATCTATTACTCGAGCGACAACCTCGAGACGCTGCTCGCGTATTACCTGGAGCACGAGGAGGAACGTCGTGCCATCGCCGCCAGAGCTCAAAGCGTGGCGCAGCGGCAATGCAGCTTTGAACATTGCTGGCAGGAATGCCTCAATCTCATTGATCGAGAATGGCCGGCTCTTCTGCAGCATGCCAGCCGCCGGCCGAGGCGATCCAGGCAGGACGACATTATTTCCACCTGCTGGTGCGCTAGTTCTGCCAGCCTGGCGGATGAACAATTGCTTGCCTCGCTTCGCCAGGAGACGAGCGACGCCGCGGCCGCCAGTGCCACGATGCATAACGCCCTGGCCATGGCAGTGATCGCGTCTGCCGCCTCGGAGGGACAGGGGCAAATTATCCCCGAGGAAGCCTTGGCGGGCTTTCGCCTGGCGCTCGAGCGGGACCCGGCTCATGTCGTGGCGAGCCTCAACCTCGCGGAGGCATTGGCCGTCGGCGGCGCGGACGAAGCAGCCAGGGAACAAGCTGAGCGAACCTTGCCGTTGCTGGATCGAGAGGATCCGGCGGGGGAGTCGTGGTTGGACGCCTTAACGTATCCAGCGGGACTGGAGGACTTCCGCGTGGACTGGGAGGAAGCAGCCTGGGCGCATGCCGGCCAGCCGAAGGCGGAAGCCGCCGCCAAGAGGCGTCTGCTGCGCTGGCGCTTGCATACCCTGCTGGCCGAAATGACCGGGGACATTAATCATGCCTATGAGGCTGCCGTCTGGCGCCCCGATTATGCACCGGCGCGCGCGGCGCTCGGCAGGTCTTTGCACGCTGCCGGAGACACCGCCGCGGCACTTGCCCATCTCCGCGCAGCCCTTGCTGGAAATCCATTCGATCCGGCCAGCGCCGCTGCTTTATACCAGGCCCTGGAGACCGTGGGCGATCAAGAGGGAGCAAGGCAGCTGATTGCAGAGCGCAAGCTCTATGCACGGGCGGCTCCGGACTGGGTGCCCCTTGAGGACTGGTTCCGCAAGCCGCCACTGGATAAATCCAACCTCGTCTCCATCATTATTCCTTGCTGCAACGAGATCAACTACACCAGGCTATGTCTGGAGAGCCTTCTCCGTAATACGCGCGAGCCGTACGAGCTAATCCTTATCGACAATGCCTCCCAGGACGGCACCGGCGCCTTTTTTGATGACATCCGCACCAGATCTGGGCCTTGCCGCGTGGAGATTATTCGCAACGCGGTCAACCGTGGTTTCCCGGCAGCCTGCAATCAGGGCATTGAGCGTTCCCAGGGCCGCTACGTCGTCTTTCTGAATAACGATATTGTGCTGACTCCCTGCTGGCTGGATGGACTCGTGGAGCCGGCACGCCAGACGGAGCAGAACATCGGTTTGGTAGGACCCGTGACCAACTATGCCGCGCCGCCCCAAAAGATTGAACCCGCTTGCAGGAGCCCCGAGGAGCTCGATGCCTTTGCCCAGCGGCGGCACGCCGAACATGCGGGTCGTCTGTTATTCATGCGCCGGCTCACCAGTTTCTGTTTGTTGGTCCGGCGCGACGTCCTGGATCGCATTGGCGGCTTTGATGAACGCTTTGGCCTGGGCTTTTTTGACGACGATGATCTGTGTCTGCGCGCCTGCGCGGCTGGTTTTCGCCTCGCCGTGGCGCTCTCGGTTTACGTGCACCACTTCGGCAGTCGCACGTTTCGGGGGCTGGGCATCGACTGCTGGCAGCAGTTACGCGACAATCTCGACCGGTTTCGCGAGAAATGGGGCGCGGAGCACGCCGGGCGCTATGTCTTGCCCAAGGTTCCGGCTGGAACGGGAACGCCGCCCTCTCGAGTAAGCGGCGCGCCCGGCCCCGTAGGCCAGCGGGAATTGCTTCCGAGCGCAATCAGCGCGACGATACCAGCCATCGGCACTTCCCTGGTCATTGCTCCCTCAGCCGGCATCAAAGCGCGCGTGTCGTTGTGCATGATTGTCAAAGATGAAGAAGAGAACATGGTTGACTGCCTGAACGGCGCTGCAGAGCTCGTGGATGAGATCATCGTTGTCGACACCGGGTCTACTGATCGCACCAAGGAACTGTGCGCCAGGCGCGGCGCCCGCGTAATCGACTTTGCCTGGGTAGACGATTTCTCGGCGGCACGCAATGAGAGCCTGCGCCATGCCCGCGGGGAATGGATTTTCTGGCTGGATGCCGACGACCGCCTGGACGAGCCCAATCGTAAGCGCTTGCAGGCGCTTTTCTCCTGCCTCAAGAATGAAAACGCCGGCTATCTGATGAACTGCCTTTGTGTGGCGGACGAGTTGACCGGCGACGGCGCGGTGGTCGATCATGTGCGCCTGTTCCCAAACCATCCGTCCCTGCGTTGGACGTACCGCGTACACGAACAGATTGCCTCGAGTATCTCGCGCATGGGAGGCGTTCTGCACGCGACTGACATCCTGATACGCCATATGGGCTATCAGGAGCCCGGTATGCGCCATGTCAAGCACTTGCGCAACCTGCGGTTGCTGCAAATGGATCATGCCGCCAATCCGGACGATCCCTTCACCTTATTCAACCTCGGCTGGACGCATCTGGAGCTGCAGCAGGCCAACGAGGCGCTCCCCCTGCTTCAGCGCAGCCTGGAACGCTTGCCGCAAAGCGACAGCATCGTCCGAAAGCTATACGCGCTGCTTAGCAAGACGTATCGCAAGCTCGGGCGTCTTCCGGAAGCCCTGGCGATCTGCCGCCGGGGAAGAGCGCAGTATCTGGACGATACCGAGTTACAGTTTCAGGAGGGTCATTTGCTCTACGCGACCGGCGCCCTGAAGGAAGCCGAAGCGGTTCTGGCCGGTCTGCTGGATAAGCCAGCCCCACGCTATTGTGCGATCGGCGTGGATCCAGGACAGCGCGGTTACAAGGCCAGGCACAACCTGGCCGTGGTGTATCGCGATCAGGGCCGAGTGACCGCTGCCGAGGAGCAATGGCAGGCTGCGCTGCGCGAACAGCCCGATTATGCCGGGGCCTGGCTCGGCCTAGCCGAGCTCTATCTCGTTCAAGAACGCTGGGACGATGTCCTGCAGGCCGCGCGCCGTCTGAATGCTGCTCCCCGCGGACAACTCACTTCTTTGTTGCTGCTGGCCCGCCTTCATGTGGCCCGCGGCGAGTTCTCTCAGGCGCGTCGCCGGCTGCAGGAAGCACGCCAGCTCGATCCGAAGGCGCCAGGTGTAGAGCTAGTCCAGGCTCAGCTCGTCGCCAAAGAAAGCCGGGAAAGAGGTCGAGCGGACGCTGATCCCCCGCGCGCTGATTCCGTGAGTTCGTAGAAGCCGGTAGCGCGCTTTCGGAAAACGTCGCAGAAGATCGTTGCAAAGTCGGTGAATTGGCCATCGCCAAGTTTCTGGAGCGGCGTTCGCATGCCTGATTTTGTTGGTCGCCGCTATGGGATTTGCCAAGCTTCGATTTCCGATCATTTTCCTTGCCCGCGGAGGTCGAATGCCGAGAGTGCGTTTTGCGAACGAACGAACAGTCGGCCTTCGGACACTACAGGCACCGTCCAGGTCAACGTGTCCTTATCGAAAACCTGGCTCCGGCTAATCTCG
>DASZFN010000117.1:0-4159 GCA_035939715.1 Gemmataceae bacterium
CTTTCCCACTACTGAGGTAGACAGGCCTTTGTCCGTGAAGGTCTTCGGGTCGCACTTCCACGTTGCCGGCATCCCTGCTGCTATCCAGCCCTTCAATAGCCGTTCGGTGTTGTTGTGAACGATTACCGCCGGCTGCGCGGCATTATAGCTAACGATCGCCTTCAGCCCGCTAAATACGCGCTGCCTGAAGGTATCGAAGCTTTCCCCACCCGGCACGGCGCGGTCAGGCAGTTCGCAGGCGTACTTCTCGATGTCGCCGGCCACATCCTTGACCGGTTTCCCGGTCATCTCGCCGAGATCCCAGGGGCGCAGCTTGCGCATCTCAACAAGCTCGGCGCCAGTTGTCCGCGAGATCGCCTTGGCGGTAGCGCTGGCGCGTTCCAGATCGGAATGGAAGATAACGTCGATGTCGACCTTGCGTAGCTCGCGAGCTGTGCTTTCTGCCTCTTCTTTGCCAGCTTTGCTCAGCGGCAGGTCCATCCAGGCACGGACGCGCTCCGCGCCAGCTTCGTCGGAATTCATCGCCGTGCTGGCATGTCTGACGAGGGTGAGGGTGACGGAGCGGTCGCCGCCTCGCATCTGCCGCGCGACGCGCGATCTCGCCGGGGCATCGTCGCCACGCTCGTCGAGATGTTGCATCTTGCGCTCAGTGCACCACGCGCTTGTAGTCCCAATCGTCGTCTGGCTGGGGCTTCGGCGTAACGAACACCACCTCGATCTTGTCCCCGCCGTTCTTCCCGTCGTCCAGGATGAGGCGGGTCTCTTCCCGCGTTGGCGGTTGGCCGTGCGCCCGTTCGATGATGAGCTGTGCCGCCCGGACTGCCATGCGACTGTCCGTGCCCCGTGCGTGGCTGAGAAGGATATCGACCATTTCCTTGGAGTGGGATGAGCAGAGCTCGATCAGCTCTTTCCTCGATAGCCCGTTCGGTGCCTTAGGCTTCCGCTTTGCCCTTGGCCGGCCGTCCTTTGTTTTTCCGCTTGGGTTTCCCGAAACACCCTTCGCCCATTTGTGTGCTGCTGCCATTTCACGCCACCTTTTTCTGGAGCCGTTCCGCGCCATTGCGCGAGAGCGCTATCTCGACCTTGCACAGGTCCCCGTCACGGGTGAACAGAATTGACAGTCCGGGCTCGATATCGATCACAATGCGGCCGTCGCATATTTCTAAAATACGCGGCAGCGTTGGCGTCATCAGTTGTTTGGTCATGCTGCGTCAGCCTCTTTAGCTCGGCTTCGGCTTTCGAAACACCCGCACCAGTCCGTCCCGGCAACTCTCGGCCAGCCGGAGACTTCCCGCTCGCCGTTAGTAACGAGGCGCACGGGCGGGCTGTGGTGACAGGCGCCCCCACTTTGCAAATCGTGCCGATCTTGCTGAAAGAATTTGCAGCAGGCGCAGGTCAGTCGCGACAT
Source organism: Gemmataceae bacterium (assembly GCA_035939715.1). Classification (GTDB taxonomy): domain Bacteria; phylum Planctomycetota; class Planctomycetia; order Gemmatales; family Gemmataceae; genus DASZFN01. The sequence continues at coordinate 1,409 of DASZFN010000117.1, forward strand.
TGGCGTCACCCGACCTTGCGATGCTTGATCGGTGTCGGATCGCTCGTGCAAATGCGGTCGCGCCGATCGGGGCATGGATTACGTCCGTCCCCAGATTTGGGGTGATAGTAACCTCTCATCTGCGTCTTTGCCGCCGGTTTGGCAACGTTGCCAGACCGCACTTTCTCTTCGTCGGGGCCGGTACGGGGTGTGAAGGGCATTTCAGCTCACTCCTTCCAGCGCGCGCTTCATGGCCTCAATTGCGGTGCGCATTCGTTCCCGCGTCGCATCTGCATCCAGCGTTGCCGCCCGCACAATTCCATAGGCCTGTCTCTCAGCATTCGCCGTAATCTGTCTGGCGTGCTCTTGAGCTTCGGCGACCTTGCCTTCTGCCGTCTTCAGCTCGACCAGCAACTCGGCGACACGGCCTTGCATTTCAGTTTGCGTTTGTTCTGTCGCGTGCAGCGTTTGAACCGCAGCCCGCTGGCGCGCTTCCAAGGCTTTCAGTTCGGATTCGAAGCGGTCGAACAGGCCGACCGTCGCCTCAAGGGTGGCGCTGGTCATCCTAGTTTCCTATCGCGAACTGGTGTTGGGTTCTGAGTGCACCTGCGGTCCCTGGCCTGGAAACCGGAGTCCTCGCGCACCGGCTGCGCACTCGGCTGCTGGCCGTGAATGGCGCTGCCGTCCAGCCCTGACGCGGCAAAACCGTTCAACGGTGAATACGAGGCACTGGCCCACTGGCGCAGCGGCACGCCCTTGCCAGGAGTGACGCGGGGTCTAACGGGCGGCGGCGGGTATCTGGTCGTCATGGCCTGCTACCTTTCTTTCTCGGCCAAATAGTTGGCCACGGTTGATTTAGAGCACCCAACAATTGCGGCTATCTCACGCGTCGAGTGGCCAGCGTTGGCCAGTTCTTTCACCCGCTTCCGAACCGACCCGTTTTGGACAGCTGGCGCCTGGGATAGTTGCGCGACCTTCTGCTCCAGCGCCTCGATCCGCTCGGCCAGCGCATAGATGAGCTTGCGATCCAAGCCTTCTGCGTCATTGTCGACGTTTGCTGCAGCGGAAAGCTGACTTTCCAACGCTTCGAGCCGGAGTACATAGGGCAGAAACGCCTGGACGACTTGCCGCCCTTGCCGAGCAGTAGTGTAGTCGGGCCGGCCATACTCGGGCGGGCCGGCATCCGCGAAGGCTCCGGCCGGGATATCTCGCAAGATTTTATGGACCGGGTGCCCTTCAGCGTTTCGGAGTTGTTTTTGAAGCTCTCTGATAGACAGCCAGCTGGCATGGTATCGGCGCTCTAAATTTGTCAGCTCTTCACTGGCGGCACGGAGCGCGGGGTCGTCCACCGGCGGACGGGTACGTCGAGCAATTTCATCCAGGATGCTATCGAGCGCGATCTCGCTACGCGGCTGGCCGCACAAGGAACCGCTGGCGGGGCTGAGTTTCAGCAGTCGTGCGCAAGCTTCGGCCCACCTCTTTTCCAAAGGCTCGAGGAATCCCGAACGGCTCCATGACTGTTCGACACCTGTCACCATCTCAGCGGCCCTTGTAGCGTCGGTAGGCTTGACGCTCGGCCTCGCGCATTTTTCCGTAGGTATGCTCGGCCTCTTTGTCGCCGTTGCTGGCCATATTGACCAGGGCCTCCCGGCCGCTTTGAGCCAGGATCGCGGCGGGATCGGGCTCGGAAAGCACTTGGTGGATTGCCGCGCCGAGCTGCGGGTTGCCGCCGGCGGCCCTGTCAATCGCCGAGATGAGTGTGGGCCAATTGTCACCAAATCGGGCTTTTCCATCCGCTTCGACTTGCTCCACGCGCCGCACGAGATCATCGCTCATTTGCTACCTCCGAGTTTCATCAACCTTCCGATTGCGCCGGTTCGATACCCATCACCGGCGAAATACTCCTTGAGTTCAGCATCTGCTTGGTCCGTCTTCCGCCAGCGTTCGGCCAGTCCGCTTTGCTCCAGTGCGTTGCCCAGCTCACGCCGCGCTGCGGCACGCTTTCTGGTTAGCGCGGCCTCTTCCCAGTCCACCGCGCCAGCCCCAAGGGGCACGGGGATAGGCGGCCGGCGGCCGTTGTCGACCTGTTGCTGCTCCGCCCAACTGAACCGGTCCCGGGTCGCTCGGGCTCGCGCTCTCACTTCCTCCGCTTGCCATAGCAATTTGTCGGGCGGGGCATCGAGGTCCAGATCATCGTCCATCAGTCAGCAGTCCTAAAAATGGGCCGCTGAAAGGGGGGACCGCTCTCGTCCCTCCAGCAGCGCCACCTCGCGAACCACGCCTCCTGGCCGGAAAACGTGGGCACGCAAGTGGTGGTGGCGGCAGCAGCCCGCGGGGGGTGGAGTAGTCCCCCTGCAGGCCGCCGCGCCAAGCAGCTCGACGTGTCGGCACAGCACGGAGCGCAAGAACATTTCAGGCCGCCTTCTCGGGCGACGGCGAGAAGCCTTCCCGACGCAACCGCTCGAGAAGAGCACCGCGCACAAACGCATTCACGCTTGTCATGGAGGCATCCGCCGCCTCTACGACTGCGGTGCGCAGCGGCTGCGGCACCAGGATGTGCAGCGTCGCGGTATACTCGACGGGCGAAGAACCGATCTTCGGCATTCAACACCTCTAGATTTTGGGTAACGGCACGGGATTTTTCGGACGGCCCGGACCGTCCCCGTCAGCACAGTGTCACGTCACCTACATAGCGCCATTGAACCGCAGGCGCAAGCTACCCTAATGCTACCCAAGCCGCTTTCGTGGGTAGCGCCTTGCTCAGAAATGGCA
>DASZFN010000118.1:0-3639 GCA_035939715.1 Gemmataceae bacterium
CGCATAGACCCAGCCAATTTGGCCGTAGGAGATGCCGCCAAACAAGGTAATCAGGAAAAAGAGCGGTGCGCTGGCCGCTAGCAGCACTAGCACTTGCAATAAACTGGCGAATAGCTTGCCCAGCACCAGTTCGCCGTTGGAAAGATTCGTCATCAGCAAGAGAACGAGGGTGCGGCGGTCTTTTTCTTGCGACACGGCGCTGGCGGTCAACACCGGAGCGAAAAACAGAGCCAGGGCAAGCTGCAGCGGGGCCATGATTTGGAACAGCGTTGCCCCGAATCGCGCCATGTCGCCGACATTGCGCACCTCCTGAGTGCCGGTCAGCAATAGCCAGGCGGTTGCCACCAGGGCCATCAGCCCGGCAACGTATACGGCGCGCGCGACGTAAAATCGCAGCCGGCGCGGGGCTGTGACCAGCTCACGTGTAAACACGGGACCGAGCAGCAAGCTAGCCTCCCCAAGAACGCCTAACAAATCCGGCGGGGAGAAGGGGACAGGCCCCGTTTTGCTCCGCGGACGGCGCAAAAGGGGGACTGTCCCCGCAGGATTTGTTAGGCGTTCTACGAGAAAATCGGAAGAAAATCAGGAACCCATGGAATAACCGAGCAAGTTTTTTCGGCCGGCGGCAACCTTAACGTGGAGCTATTATAACGGTCAGGCTGGTCGCGCGGGGGGAGTTGGCACTGTCGGGAGATTCTTTTTGCTCCATGCCACTTGTGCAACCGGAGAAGTCATAGGATAAAAGAAGTGTCTTAGTGATGGCGTGATTTTCCGGTCGCAGGCGTGCCGCGCGGTCTTTGCGGCACGCGACGTAGCCTTTGGCAGTGTGATCTACGTGCGGGCTATCGCGGGGTCATTTCTGTACTGGGTTGCCTCGACGGATCGAGAACCGGTCGGCCGTCCACATCACGCGTTGTTTGGTTCTCCATCTTGTTTTCCGAATGAGGGATTTCTGTTATGAGCATTTTCAATCGGGGTATGGCGTCAACGCGGTGCGCTCACGGTGAGCGGCGGCGGTTCAGCTTGCTGGCTCCCTGGGGCCTGTTGGGATTGTTGGCCGGTTGCGCCTGGATGGTGTCGGTCGGCAGCGTCCGCGCCGCCGACTCCAGCACGGCCACCAGCAGCGCGGTCGAAGCGCTGATCGGCGATGCCGTCGATACGAGTTCCGGAAACTACAAAGAAGTCGCCGATGCCGTCAAACGGTTCAACTACGGCGACCTTGACGCGGCCCGCGCGCTATTGAAGACCGCCAAGTCCGAGCACAAGCTGCTGCCGCCGGCCGAACTGATGCTGGCCAAGCTGCTGGCGGCCGGCAATCAGGGTCAGGCCGCTCGCCAGGAACTCGAGAATTGCGTGAAGCTGCACCCGGACGATCCGGAGACCTATTTGATTTTCGGCGATCAAGCGTTCAGTGAGCGCCGATTCACCGATGCGGCTCTGCTCTTCGCGCAGGCCAAGACTTCGGCCGCGGCGTTTACCGAAAACAAGAAGCGGCAACGGAACTTCCAGATCCGCGCGGAAGCCGGCCTGGATCTCACCGCCGAAGCCCGCGAGCAATGGGACGACGCCAAGGCGCATCTCGAAGCCTGGCTGGTGATCGATCCGAAGAGCGCCTCGGCCCACGATCGGCTCGGCCGCGTGCTCTTCAAGAAAGATACCTCCGACGACCACGCCGACGGCGCCAAGGCCGCGTACAAGGAATTCAATGAGGCGGTCAGCGACGATTCCCAGTCGATCTCGGCCGATATCGCCCTGGCCCAGCTCTACGAAGAGGCCGGCAAGCACGATCGGGCCACGCGATTCATCGCGCTGGCCGTCAAGCAAAATCTTCCGACCTCGCCGGACGCCAAGCTGGCAACCTTGCTCGCCGCGGCGCATTGGGCGCTCGAGAGCGATCAGCCGACTGAGGCCCGCGAATATGCGGAGTTGGCGCTGAAAGCCAAGCCGGATTCGGCCGAGGCGAAGTTCCTTCGGGGCGTCGCCGCCCGGCTCTTGAAGGACACCGCGGTCGCGGAAAGTTCTCTGCAAGAAGTGTACCTGGGTTCTCCAATGAACTTCTCTGCCAGCAATCAATATGCTCAAGTGTTGGCCGAGCAGAACAACAAGGACAAGCGGCAGAAGGCTCTGGAAATCGCCCGCATCAACGACAAGATGTTCGGCGGCCAGAACCGGCAGGGAATCGAGACGGCCGCCACGCTCGGCTGGGTCCTCTATCAGATGGGCCAGATCAACCAGGCCGACCAGGTGATGCAGGCCATCGTCAAGACCGGCAGCCCGAGCGCCGATGCGCTCTATTACCGTGCTCGGATTCTGCAAGACGTGGGCAAGACGGAGGAAGCGGTCAATTATCTGAAGACCGCGTTGGGGATCAGCAAAGCCTTTGTCCACCACAAGGAAGCCAAGGACATGCTGGCGAAATTGAACTCGCAGCTCGGTAACGATACCTCGGACGACACATCGAAGGAACCGAAGAAGTCCGATGCCGACTCGAGCAAGGCCGATGCCCTGAAGGCGGACGCGGGCGCAGGCAAGTCCGACCTCGGCCCGGCGACCGGTAAGTAAGCCAGCCGCGTTCCAACAATGTGATTCAGCCCCCGGCGGATTCGCCGGGGGCTTTTTTTTGCGCGCGGTTGGAGGAATTCGAGGGAATCTAACGTGATTTCCTTGCTCTGATAGAGGATACTGCTGGAGCGACCGTCATGAGTTACGGTTCAATCTTTCCCGAACTAAATTGAGGTGGCTCCATGTTGGTGCGTCTTGGACGCTTGAATCGGTTGCAGGCCGCGCTTGCTACCGCTGCGGCGGCGCTCCTCGTGGTTCTAGGACCGCAGGAGCGGTCGGCGGTCGCCCAGGTCTACAACGTCGACACCGCGGTCGGCATTGGCACCGGGTCGCTTTACTGGGCGATCCAGCAGGCCGATGCGTTCGGAAACGGCGCCACGATCAGCTTTCAGAATCTTCCGTTTGCGCAGGTCAACCTCGACGATCCATTGCCCGACATCACCGTCGGCGTGACGATCAGCGGCAACTCCACTACCCTGAGCGGCGAGAACAAGAATCGCATCTTCTTCGTCAACGCACCAGCAGGACAGAACGTGCAGCTCAACGGCCTGACGCTCACGAACGGGCTGGCCCTAGGGGGCAATGGCAATCAGGGAGGCGGCGCCGGCGGCGGCGGAGCGGGGTTGGGTGGGGCGGTCTTCGTGAATTCGGGCAAGGTGACCTTCTCGTCCGTTGCGTTTCAGGGGAATTCCGCCAAGGGTGGCACTGGCGGATTCGGCGTTCAAGGCGGAGGTGGCGGAGGCGGCGGTCTGGGCTTCGGCGGAGGCGCGGGTGGCAGCAGTGCAAACATCCTGGGCACAGTCTACGCGCTTGGTGGTGGCGGCGGCGGCGGCGCTCGCACGGGCGCCGGTTTCGCCGACAATGGTGTCTCGGCCGGCAAGGGCGGCGGAGTCAACGGTGCGATCGGTGGAACCGACGGGGGAGATGTTGTGAATGGCGGCAACGCTTCAGCCGCCGACGGAGGCGGCGGAGGGGGCGGTTTGGATGAAACTTCCCCGGCCAGCAGCACGTCCGCCGGCGGTCAGGGAGGAAACGGTAGCGACTTCGGCGGCGGAGGAGGCGGAGGCAGCAGCTACG